>NZ_JBFWVN010000043.1:0-30475 GCF_050246715.1 Methylocystis sp. | reverse complement strand
CCGAGAGCCTTGAGACCATTCCAGCGCCTCAGGCGGCAATGCCCCCGCCCGCAAAGCCTCCGTCAGCTTCTAGCGAAACAGAGGCGACGCCTCACGAAGCGATGAAACAGCCCGAGGTCGAGGCGGCGAAAAAGAATGTAGCTCTTGGCGAGCGCGTCGCGAAGGTCCTTCCCAATGGCGTCGAGTTGACGTTGTCCAAAAGCGACGTCGAGGCAAGATTGCTTGCTTTTCTAGAGAATCGAACCGCTCAATCAAAGGAAATCACCCGGTTCGATCTCGACGGTCTTGTGTTCGACTCGGGCCGGAGATCGCCGCGACCGGGCCCTCAAGAACAGCTGCGCAACATCGCCAAAATCCTCGCCGCCTATCCTCAGGCGCGCGTCGTCATTGGCGGGTTTACCGACGACGTTGGCGCCGCCAAGGCGAACCAGAAAATTTCGCAGGCGCGCGCCGAGTTCATACGCCGGGAGCTGATGCGCATGGGGGCGGACGGTTCGCGCATCGAGGCGAAAGGATATGGAGAGGCGCATCCTATCGCGAGCAACGACACCGAAGACGGACGAAGGAAAAATCGTCGCGTCTCCCTGGGCGTGATCGCAAAGTAGCGAACTGGGGCTCACTGTCGCAACGCTTGCAAGGCCTGACGCCGAGCTACTGTCCGGCCGCCGCTCAATAGATCAGGCGCTTGAGCCGGCTTGTGGCGGCGGCTCGGATTCCAGAACCCGCATCTTTTGGCTGCTTTCGAGTTCCGTCACGGGCAATCCTATGCCTTTGATCAGCGCATAGATCGCCGGGATCACGATAAGCGTCAGCAGCGTGGAGGAGACCATGCCGCCGATCATCGGAACAGCGATACGCTGCATCACCTCCGAGCCCGCGCCCGTGCTCCACAATATCGGCACGAGACCCGCCATGATGGCGACGACCGTCATCATCTTGGGGCGCACCCGTTCAACGGCGCCGAGCATGATGGCGTCGCGAAGATCAGCCTTGGTGAACAACTTGTCTTGCTTGGTGCGCGCTTCGGCGACTTCGTTCATCGCTGCGTCGAGATAAATCAGCATGACGACGCCGGTTTCAGCGGCGACGCCGGCGAGCGCGATGAAGCCCACGCCAACAGCGACGGACATGTTGAATTTCATGAGCCACATCAGCCAGACGCCGCCGACGAGGGCGAAAGGCAGCGAGAGCATGACGATCAATGTCTCGGTCATTCGCCTGAAGTTTAGGTAGAGCAACAGGAATATAATCGAGAGCGTGACCGGAACAACGATGCGCATGCGTGTCTCGGCGCGCTGCAAATATTCGAACTGGCCGCTCCAGACGGCATAGGAGCCGGCGGGAAAATCGATTGCCTCGCTGACGGCCTTTTGAGCTTCAGCTACAAAGCTGCCGATGTCGCGGTCTCGGATATCGACGAAGATGTAGACGGCGAGCTGTCCATCTTCCGTGCGGATGGAGGTGGGGCCGCGGACCAGATCAACCCTGGCGACCTCGCCAAGCGGGATGGTTCCGCCGCCGGGCAGCGAGATGAGGACATCGCTCGCGATCGCGCGAGGGCTCGAACGAAAGTCCCTGGGATAACGGATGTTGACGCCATAGCGCTCGCGTCCTTCGACCGTGGTGGCCACGACTTCGCCGCCGAGCGCCGTCGCGATTGTGGCCTGCACGTCGTCGATCATCAATCCGTAGCGCGCAAGCGCCGCCCGATCCGGCTCGATATCGAGATAATATCCGCCCATCACGCGCTCGGCGTAGGCGGACGCGGCGCCGCGCACGCCCCTAATCACTCTTTCGGCCTGCCGCGCGAGCCCTTCGAGCTTCGAAAGATCATTGCCCATGATCTTGACGCCGACCGGCGTCTTGATGCCGGTCGCGAGCATGTCAATCCTGTTGCGGATCGGCATGGTCCAAGCGTTGGAAACGCCCGGGAACTGCAATGCAGCGTCCATCTCCGCGACGAGGCTGTCGATCGTGACGTCTGGCCGCCATTCGTCCTTCGGCTTGAGATTGATGATGGTCTCGAACATTTCGAGCGGCGCGGGATCGGTCGCCGTCGATGCGCGGCCGGCCTTGCCGAAAACTGATCTCACTTCGGGAAAGGATTTAATGATCCGGTCCTGCGTCTGCAGCAGCTGCGCAGCCTTGGTCACGGAAAGACCTGGGAGGGTCGTCGGCATATAGAGCAGCGCGCCTTCATTGAGCGACGGCATGAACTCCGAGCCGAGCTGGCGCGCGGGAAGGATCGTGACGACAAGAACGCCGACGGCCAGAAGGATCGTTGGAACTTTCGCATCCATGACCAGGCGGATGATCGGTCGGTAGACAGAGATCAGCACCCGATTAATCGGGTTTTTTTCCTCTGAGACGATCTTTCCGCGAACGAAAATCGCCATCAATGCGGGCACGAGCGTGACGGACAGCAGCGCCGCTGACGCCATGGCGAAAGTCTTTGTATAGGCCAGCGGGCTGAATAGCCGGCCCTCCTGAGACTCCAGTGTGAAGATAGGCAGGAACGAAACCGTGATGATGAGCAGACTGAAAAACAACGCCGGACCGACTTCAGTCGCCGCATCAATTAGAATGTCGAGGCGCGGCGTATCGGGCGCAGCCCGTTCCAGCCGCTTGTGAGCATTCTCGATCATCACGATCGCGGCGTCGACCATCGCGCCGATGGCGATGGCGATGCCGCCCAGGCTCATGATGTTGGACCCGAGCCCAAGAGCCTTCATTGCCGCGAAGGCCATGAGCACGCCGACCGGCAGCATGATGATCGCGACCAGCGCGCTGCGGAAATGCAAGAGGAAGATGACGCAAACAAGCGCAACGATGACGCTTTCCTCGACAAGCGTGCCGCGAAGGGTTTCGATCGCGGCGTAGATGAGTTCGGAACGGTCGTAGACTGGCAAAATCTCAACGCCCTTGGGAAGGCTTGGCGTGATCTGCCCCAGCGCCGCCTTAACATTGTCGATGACGGTGAGGGCGTTGGCGCCGTAACGCTGCAAGGCGATTCCGCTCGCGACCTCGCCCTCGCCGTTGAGCTCGGTGACGCCGCGCCGCTCATCCGGTCCGAGCTCGACTCGCGCGACATCCTTGAGAAGGAGAGGCGTTCCCTCACCGGCGCGCAAAACGATGTTTTCGAGATCGGCGAGGTTTTTCAGATAGCCCCGTCCCCGAACAATAAACTCGAATTCCGAAAGCTCCACCGTTCGGCCGCCGACATCGGCATTGCTGGCGCGAACGGCTTCACGAATCTTCGAAAGCGGAATGTTGAGGGCGCGCAGCCGGTTTGGATCGACGACAATATTGTATTGTCGCACGTAGCCGCCTACGCTCGCCACTTCGGCGACCCCTTCGGCCTTTGCGAGCCCGTAACGCAGCGTCCAGTCTTGAAGCGAGCGCAATTCGGCAAGAGTCATTTGCTTTGCGATGAGCGCATATTGATAGACCCAGCCGACGCCGGTCGCGTCAGGACCGAGAACCGGCGAGGCGCCCGCCGGCAAGAGTTTTGTCACTGCGCTCAAATATTCGAGCACGCGCGAACGCGCCCAATAGGCGTCCACCCCGTCTTCGAAAATCACATAAACAAAGGAGACGCCAAAAAAGGAGAAGCCGCGCACCACCTTCGACCGCGGAACCGTCAACATCGCGCTCGCCAACGGATAGGTGACCTGGTCCTCGACGACTTGCGGCGCCTGTCCCGGATATTCGGTAAAGACGATCGCCTGCACGTCCGAAAGATCCGGGATGGCGTCCAGCGGCAGAGTGCGCAGCGAATAAAGGCCGGCGGCGATCGCAAAGAAGGTCCCAACCGACACCAGCACGAGATTGCGCGCCGACCAGGAGATAAGCCGCCCGATCATTTGCCCGCCTCGCTATGATCGAGCGCCTCCAGGGCCGCTTTCAGATTGCTCTCCGCATCGATCAGGAAGTTGGCGGATGTTACGACGCGATCTCCTTCGGCGACGCCACTTTCGATTTCCACATAGCCGTTTCCGTGACGGCCGATCTTGACTTGTCGCGGCTCGAAGCGGCCTTCGCCCTTGTCGAGAAGCACGACCTGTCGCTTGCCCGCGTCGATAATCGCGCTTTCCGGCGCAGCGAGGACCTTTCCCTTGCCGCCGGTCTCGATCTCGACGTCGGCGTACATGTCGCCGAGCAGCAAATCATCCGTATTCGGTAGCTCGATGCGCACGCGCGCAGTGCGTGTTTCCATGTTGAGATGGGGATAGATAAGCGCGACGCGTCCCTTGATGGGCCGATCTGGGTAGGACCTGGTGCGGATGATCGCCGTCTGGCCCGCTCCAACCGATCCCACATCTCGCTCGGGAATATCCGCCAGCAGCCACACGACGCTATGATCGACAATGCGAAACAGCATTTCTCCAGGCGCCGCGCGCATGCCGCTCAAGGCTTTGCGTTCGATGATGTGGCCGTCCTGCGGCGCCGGCCATGTGATGACGCGGGGGACGTGGCGGCTCCGCGCAATAGCGGCGATCATGGCGTCGTCGAGGCCAAGATTGGCGAGCCGCCGCCGCGCGCCTTCGATTCGCGCCGACGAGTGGGCGTTCAACACCGCAACATATTCGGCCGCGGCGTTGGAGAGGTCGGGCCCATAGATGCGCATAAGCGGCTGGCCCTTGCGCACATAGTCGCCCTCGGCGAACTTCTCGACAGATTCGACGAATCCCTCGAAACGAAGCGACACGACCGACATGCGTCGCGGATCAAAGTCGACGCGTCCAGACGCCCGAACAGGCACGGCGATCGTCCGACGCTGGACAGGCTCCGAACGCACCCCCGTCTTTTGCAATTTGGTGGCGCTGATAACGACCGTGGAGGAGTCTTGCGTCTCGTCTTCATAGACGGGCACATAGTCCATTCCCATCGGGTCTTTCTTCGGAACAGGCGAGGTATCGGGGAGTCCCATCGGGTTGCGGTAATAGCGGATGCGACGGCCGTGGCTTTCCTGATGGCCGGGCGCAGGCGGCCTGTCTTCGAAGGAGACGTCTTCGCTGGCGCGGACGGCGACATAGTCCTTGTCGGCTGCATTCTTCTTCGGCTCGGCCGAGTAGAAAGGCCCATCGGGATCACGGTAGTAGATCACCGGCCCGGTTCCGACATGGGTCTCGGCAGGCGCGCGCGCCGGCTCCTGGGCGCGCCAAAGCATGATGCCGGCGCCGCCGAACGCCGCCACGGCGAGGGCCGCTCCGAAAATAAGCTTTACGCCCTTCATAGCGAGCCTCCGGCGAGGCGTTCGAGGTCGGCGTATCTACTCTGCTCCTCGATTTTCAAGCCGAGGAGCTCCAGCTCGATGGCGCGCAGGCGACGCTCTGAGTCGAGGAGCGCGGCCAGGCTCGTCGTGCCCGCGTCGAATCCGCTGCGCGCCGTGTCGATCGACAGTTTCGCCGGCGGAAGCTGTCGCTGTTCGAATATCCTGATCGCCTTGCGGACGGCCTCGAGCCTGAACCATGCCTCAGCGACTTCGCCGTCGAGGCGGATGCGGAGCGCCTCGTTGCGCGCCTGCGCGGCCCCAACACTGGCGCTCGCCGCCCGCTGTTCGGCGTCCTTCGCCTCATATTGTAGCGGCACAGTAAAGCCGAGCATAAACATGCCGCTGTTTTCGCCGGTCTGGCGTTGCACGAAGTTCGCGCCAGCGGTGATGTCCGGATAGTAATTCAGATCGGTGAGCTTCTTGGCCGTTGTTGCGGATCGCACTTGAGCATGCGTGGCGGCGAGCTGCGGATTGGACGCTCGTGCGAGGTCCTGAACGCCGGCAAGCGTCAGTTTTGTTTTGAGAGAGGGAAAACCCTTGGGTGCGGCAAGCGGCGCGCGCGCGTCGCGCCCGATCAAGGCGTTCAACCTCGCGGCCGCAGATTTCGCTTCCCCTTCGCGGCGCGCGACATCCGCGGCGGCGTTGGCGGCTTCGAGCTCCGCCTTGATGACATCCTCTTGCTCGACTGAACTTGCGCCATAACGCAGGCGCAACAGCTCAAGCAGTTGGTCGACCCGTTGCTTCAGCGACTTCGACAATTCCACCGCGCGCTGCGCGGCATTGTATTGGGCGAAGGCGGTCTTGATCCGCGCGACGAGATCAATCTCAATTGCGTGACTGCGATGCCAGGCGGCGTCAGCGTCCGCTTCGGCGACGCCCCTTTCCAGATCAGTCTTCCCCCAAAGCCTGAACGTCTGCTGTGCGCCGAACCACCGCTGACCGACACCACGGCTGTTCACGTCCCAAGCCTGTAACGTGACCACGGGATCCGGCTGAACGCCTGCGGCGCCGACGCGATGGGCGGCGGAATCTGCATCGAGCACCGCGGCGGCCATCTCGGGGCTAAGTTTTTTTGCCAAAGCAACGACGCTTTCGGCCGTTGCGCCGGGAAGGTCACGCTCGGCGGGTGCCGCGGACGCAATCGATAGGTTCAAGATCAGGGTTGCAATTAGTGGCAAACGGAAGCGTTGCATCATCGCGTAACCGGAAAGACAAGTCGGTTCTGAAGTGTTCCGACCTCTCCTTGAAGCTTCGCCGCAAGGGAGATGCGCCAACGTCCCTCGTCGGTTAGATCGACCTTAAATCGATAGAGGCCGGGCTGTGAGGCTTTTGTCGGCTCAATCGCGCTCGTCATCGCTTCCATGTCGTCTGGCGCCATGTCCAGCCGCATGGCGAAGATGACGGCGTCGGACACGAGTTTCCCATCCGGCTTGTGAACCAGCCGCACGTCAATGACTCTTCGTCCCGTCTTGAGCGCCGACTGAACCAGCTCAAAAGTGTAATCGTCGATGGCCGCGCGGGCGTGTCCTACGCCAAATAGGAGGACCGCCAGCAGCGCGCCCATAGTAAGCTGCATGTTTTTCTTTGGCATTAGCGTCATCTCTCGCTTCCACTCGGAAGCTGGTGCTGCGGGAAATGCTGTCGCGCAACTATTCTGCGCAAATGCGCGCGCGGACCGGCGGAGGCCGATTTGATCAGCGCAAAGCAAGGAGAGCCGGCGACGTGGCCGTCGACGCGCCAAGGCGCGCTGAAAAATTGGCGCTAGTGCAGCTTTAAGAGATCGGCGGACGAAGGCCGGGCGGGCTCGAGACGCCTCGACGCGTTGCATCGTCGGGGGGCTGCGTCCGCAGCCCTAGCTCGGCCATGCGCGCCGCCGTGAAAGTCACGTGAGGCGCGAGCTGAATCGCCCCGCAGATGAGAGAATCGCAATGTCGCAGCGCCGCCGTGTGATCGACTGGATGATCCGGACAATCCTCAACGGCCGACATTCCCGCGCATGAATGCGCGACAGGCGCAGTAAAACTCGCCGCCGCGCCCGAGAGTGCGGCGACGACAACCATCGCGCAGACGATAAGGCGGAGCCAGCTCTGCTTCATTGTCGTCCCCTGAGCGATTGATAGCAGAAAGCTCTTCGGCCCGCAAAAGACTCGGACAGGATCAATCGACGCCCGAATGCTGGACGATCTTCGGCTGAATTCCTGCGCTGACGGTCCAATGACGTGGTTCTACGCGTTGATACCGGGGATGTTGGGCGTCCTCGATACCGCTTGGACGACTTTCAAGTCGCCGAAAGAAAAATTGGTCGTGATTGGTCACAAAATTTTTGGCTTCGTCCGCGCCGTATCCGCCTCCATCGCTATAGCTATGAAGGAATCATGCCTCGTCCGATTCGGGAATCGCGCCCATAGCGCCGAGAAGGCAAGCGCGAAGAACTTCGTCGTTATAAGGATCCTCGTAGCGGGCGTTCTCGCGCTCGCGGGTTGGCTGCGCGCGCCTCTATTTCCCTTGAAGCGCCCGACTCCCGACCACTATCTACCGAAAAGATAGGTCGCAGCATAGGGTGCGGAATGCAGCTCTCCTTCTGTGGAGCAGCTTCCTTCGAAAACGCCGCCCTTCGTGTTGAGACGCAGAATCCAGGTCGCGCCCGCGGCGGGCCCGGCTGATGCCCGTTCGACGATGGCGAGCTTGAGCCATGGAATGTCTTGACCAGATTGGCCAGGAACTTTGGCCACGAGCTTGCCCGCAACACGCGATCCGTCCGTGAATTCCCATATCGGGCCCACGTAGTGTCGACCGATGGTCTTTCTTCCGTCGATTAAAACGGCGATAGGCTCACGAAACTCCCATTCCAGGCCACCTTTGGGATTCCTCGAACAGACATAAATTTGCGCGCCTACCCCTTCGATGCGAGCGAGCGGGGTCCCTCCCTTGACCGAAATCGGGTCGGGGAGCGTAGGAAGTCCCTCGGCGTGTGTCTCTGCCACGCAGAGAAGGAAAAACAAGCAGCAAACAGTCTTTCGCATGGTCTATTGTTCTCCGATTGCTGGTGGGTGGAAGCGTAGTAGAAAAAGCGCGACTAGCCATCCGTTGGAAGCGCCGGCGAACCCTGGCATATTGCCCCGAAAGACAACGTTGCAATTGATCCATGCCCGTCTGGCGTGCGCTCAAACGAAAAAAAACCGCCTTGGGTGTCTGCGATGCGACGCACGATTTTCAGACCCAAGCCGACGCCTTTCGGCTCTCCCATGCACTTCGTAATTTTGTTCGGCGGCCCATTGTCGCGAACACAAAACTGAGCCCCAGGCCCCACTTCGACGACGATCGCGGAACCTGGTTGTGTGTGGCGAATGGCGTTTTCAATCAAATTGCGCAGAGCGTTCTCGATGAGCGCGGGACGTCCTGGGAAGGACGTTCCGCCTCGGTCCGTCAATTCGAGACTTCGGCCCGAGTCATAGGCGACAGGAGCGAGCGCACCAACAACGCTTTCAGCAATAGCAAATGGCGTAATCGTCTCGACCGGCGCCAGATCCGCAGACTCTAGACGCGCCAAGGTGGTTAACTGCTCAACCAGCCGGTTAAGCGAGACTAGGTCCTGCTCGACCTTTCTTGCGCGTGGGTCAATGATTTTCTCTAGTTCAAGGCGTGCAATTGCAATCGGGGTTCTCACTTCATGTGATATCGCGGACGTGAAGATTTTTTGGGCCTGCACCACTTCTCGCACCCTGCCAAAGCTCTTGTTTACCGCCTGGATGAGGGCCGCGATCTCGCGTGGCATTCCGGCAAGAGGGAGAGTACTATTTGAGTCGGCCGGATTTAGTCGCTCGGCAAGATCCGCCGCAGCCTTAATCGGCTCCAAGGTCCGGCGGATTGAAAAAATGCTCGCGCCGAGGACGACGACGAGCATAAGGCTCATCGGCAAAGCCATATGGTCGAATACTTCGCGTGCAAGCACCGTGATGACGATGCCCGCGCGATCTTGGAGAACGGCGATTTCAATGGTCACGGGCTCATCGTCGATGCGGTATGTTTTGCCGCCCGCCACCTTCCGGGGCGTCTCGGGATCGAGTCTAATCATCCAGAAGTCCGGAGGGGACGCGTATGAAGGGAGGAGCGGCGAGGGGCATTCACCGATGCAGTTCGTATAGAGGATTGCGCCGCTGCCCGTACGTATCCTCACGAGATAACTCCCGTCATTGGCATCATAGCGCCCGTGCAGGCCGTCCGGGAGTTCAAAACCAAGCCTGGCCTGATTTCGCCAAAGCCCCCTGAAGAGCGCATCCGCCTCTCTCTGGATCGAATGGCGCGCTAGCTCCTGCTGATTGAACCAATATTCTGCGATAACCCCGATCAGCTGCGCAATCATTGCGAGCGCCGAGAAGAAGATGATTGGTCGGACAACCGACGACGTTAGAGAACGAGCCCCACTTATCACTGCTTCCTCTCTCGAAGGAGATACCCAACGCCGCGGATCGTTTCGAGTGACACAGCGGCTCTCGCAGGATCAAGCTTCTTTCTTAGCCTGGATACCGCCGTCTCCAACGCGTTACTCGAAAGCTCTTCGCCGAACTCCGAAAGGGCATGTTCGAGCTTTCGCTTGTTGACCACGCACCCGACATCCCGCATCAAGATTTCCAAAACGGCGCGTTCACGCGGCGCCAGCGCTAACTCCTCATCGCCGCACATAACAGACCCGGACGCGACATCAAAAATCAATCGGCCGGCCTCCAATGCGGGAGCCGCCACGCTAGGGGATCGCCGTAGTAGTGCTCGGCAGCGGGCGAGGAACTCCCTGTGATTGAACGGTTTCACTAAATAATCGTCTGCGCCCGCGTCCAATCCTGCGATCCGCTCGTCAATGGCTCCGCGCGCAGTCAGAATGAGTATCGGCGTTTGGTTCTTCGCTCTGCGCATTGTTCGGATCAGATCGAGTCCATCGCCGTCTGGTAATCCGAGATCTATAAGTAGGAGATCGTATTCAGTGGTGGCGATAGCCTCCTCGGCATCGACCAAGCTTCCGACGGAGTCGATCCTCCAGCCGGCCGCATGAACTGCTTCTGTCAAAAGCTCTCTCAGACGGGTCGCATCTTCGACGAGCAGCAACCTCATGCGCGCTTGTAGCCCGTGACCATGGAAAGAATTAGATTTTCACGGTGTCGCCAACTCTCAAGTAGCGCGGCGCAGGCGTGAATGCCGGCGAGAATCAGGATCGAATCCGCGATCGCCTTGTGGATGTCCTCCAGAGACTCGCTTCCAAAGAACGCGTCTAGCGTCAACATCCAGCCCGTGACCGAGACGGCAGCCAGTAGGCCCATGAGCAACAGCATCATGACGGCTCCTGCCGGATTGTGCCCGAAATACCTTTTCTCCTCCCCCCGAAATCGGGCCGCGATGTAACGACTAAAGACTGAGGGCCGCGGAACGAAATTGGTAAAACGCGCGTGCTTCGATCCTACGACCCCCCAGGCCACCCGCACGATCAGAGCAATCGCTACCACGTATCCGACCCACCGGTGCAATCGCTCGCCTTCTTCGAAAACGAAGAGATCAGCAAGACAACCCAGCACAACGGTCCAGTGAAAGAGTCTCACGATGGGATCCCAGATGAAGACCCTTGTGGGACGGCGGGCGACGACGTCCGTCTCCCGATGTAGTGTCGGCAACATCACAGGCTCCCAATGTTGGCCTTCACCACGTCGCCGCTGACAGGATTGAAATAGACTTCCGCCTTCTGGCCGTCTTTGGTGTAGCCATATATCTCATAGCATTCGCCAGAGACCCTAAAAGTCTTGATCCGTTCATAACCGGCTTCGGCGGCCTTGGACCGCATCGCCGCCTCTGACATCCATTTGTCTTTAGGCTCCGCCGTGCATTTGGGAGCAGCCTGAGCTAGCGCTGGCGTCAAAAGCGCCGCGCAAATCGCGAGCGTTGTTGTGCGCATTTGCGTTCTCCTTCATTTTGTCGACCAATAACGCAACCGAATTTGCCTGATTGAAGCTGTCGATTCGCTGTCATTATGGTCAGAAAAGCTCTTCTTCCGCTGGCAGTGGACGCCTATTGAGTTCCGGGAATTCGCACAGATTGCGCGTGGGTCCGACAGAGTCGCGCATTTCTTCGAGACCGTGGAGAGCTTCCATTCATTCTGACGCAAGTTTCAGGCAATTCTTGAGGAGTGAGTGATAAATCGCTGGGGCCGTTATTATGTCCAAAATTGGAAGTCAAGAAGAGTCTCACTTGCGGCGGGAGGAAACGATTAGAGTCGATAATCGAATCTTGCGTCGTGCGCTAATCGTAATGGCGCTAAGCGGCCTCACGATCGGTCTTATCGCCATGCTCTCGGGGCGATCCGTCCTTGCGAATGGGACTTGGATTGCCGCAACGGCGCCCGTCATAGCGGTTCTTTTATTTTCGATCGTTCGGGACCTCCGCGCGGGGCGGATCGGTGTCGACCTGCTGGCTCTGGTCTCCATGGCGGCGTCCTTGGCGCTTGGCCAATCATTGGCCGGCGCGATCGTTGCTGTCATGTATGCCAGTGGTCAGGCGCTAGAAGATTTCGCCGTTGGACGGGCCGAAAGGGACCTGAAAGCCCTGATCGATCGCGCTCCGCACATTGCACACCGCAAGCTTGCAGGCGCTCTCGAAGATGTGCCGATCGACCGGATCGTTGCGGGAGACCTGGTTCTCGTTCGCGCCGGCGAAGTCGTTCCCATCGACGGTCAGGTCGCCAGCGCCAGCGCACTGATCGATGAATCGATGCTGACGGGCGAGCCCATTCCCATTTTGCGGCAAATGGGCGAATCGATCAGCAGCGGCACAATCAATGGCGGCCCGAGCTTCGAAATGTGCGCCACTGCGAAGGCTGGCGATAGCGCCTACGCAGGCATTGTGCGAATGGTGACCGCTGCGCAGACCCTCAAAGCTCCGTTTATTCGGGTGGCCGATCGTTTCGCGCTGCTGCTTCTACCTGTCACGCTTGGCATGGCTGCCATTGCCTGGTGGCTATCAGGCGACGCGATCCGCGGGCTCGCGGTGTTGGTCGCCGCGACGCCATGTCCCCTCATCCTCGCTGCGCCGGCTGCATTCATTGGTGGAACCTCGCTGGCGGCGCGACGCGGCGTCCTCATCAAAGGTGGCGGCCCGCTCGAGCAGCTCGCGCGTATCCATACCGTCATGTTCGACAAGACCGGGACCTTAACCGTTGGCGGTGCACGCCTTGTAGACATAGAGACTGCTCCCGGCGTGGCGGCGGAAGAGGCCTTACGGCTTGCAGCTTCCGTTGAACAGGCTTCGCAGCATGTTGTCGGCGCAGCGATCGTCTCCGCAGCTCACGCTAAAGGACTTTCGCTTCTCGCGCCGCGAGATGTCCGTGAAGTCCTGGGATCGGGATTGGAAGGCGTGGTCGAGGGACGTAGAATCGGCGTCGGTTCTTTGCACTTTATTGATAGCGAGCAGCGACTTGAAGACTGGGCGAGGCGTGCCGAGCGAAGAGCTTCTTGGCGTTCGGCTCTTACGGTGTTCGTCGCCGTCGACGATCGAATCATTGCTGTGCTGCTGTTTGCGGATGAATTGCGACGTGAGACGCCGCGGACCGTTCGGGCGCTACGGCAGGCCGGCGTCGCCAAAATTGTCATGGTCACAGGCGATCGAGCAGAATCCGCTGAAACGATGGGGGCGGCCCTCGATCTCGACGCGGTTCTCGCCGACTGCATCCCTTCTGATAAAGTTGAGGCCGTTGTCGAAGAGCGGAGGCTTGCTCCAACCTTAATGGTTGGTGACGGCATCAATGATGCACCGGCGCTCGCAGCAGCGGATGTAGGTTTGGCGATGGGGGCGCGCGGTGCGAGCGCCTCTTCCGAAGCTGCGGACGGCGTCGTTCTCGTCGACCGGCTCGATCGCGTCGCTGAAGCAATTGCGACCGCCAAGCGCACACGCTCGATTGCCATGTAGAGCGTGATCGCCGGCATGACATTATCGGGAGTGACGATGATCGCCGCCGCTTTCGGTTATGTGACGCCGGTCGCTGGGGCCTTGGTACAGGAGGCAATCGACGTCGCCGTAATTCTGAATGCGTTGCGCGCGCTTGCCCTCCCGGGCGCTTTCGACCGGCCAACGATGTCAGAGGCTGCAGCGACAATTCTTCGTGAAGATCATGAAAAAATAGAAGCAAGCCTTGAGCGGCTACGCCAACTTTCCGACGCCTTAGATTATGCCAATACAACCGAGGCAAGGGGCTATATCTATGAGGCTGATCGCATCGTCAACGCGATAATCGTTAACCACGAACGCGCGGACGAGGAGACTGTTTATCCGCGCGTTTCAAGCTACCTCCGCGACAGCCATGGGCTAACCGCCATGAGCCGCGCCCATCGCGAAATTCTTCACCAGGCTAGGCTTTTGCGCCGCCTGGCGGATCGTCTTCAGCAAAGTGAGGTCGAGCCCTATGTGACCCGTGACGCTCAGCGCATTATCGAATCAATCGAGTTCCTTGTGCAGATCCACAATGCGCAGGAAGAGGATATCTACGAGCATGCTGCGACACAACTAAGCCTTGAGGCGAGCACGTCCCCAGAAAGCGCGACCCAGATCAGAAAAAGCCCGAGCGCAACCCCCTTTGAACGAGCGCTCGAAAGCACCATTCCCGGAAAGCGACGCTGGCGAGTTGCCGCAGGCGCAGTAGCTGCATTTGCGTTCATCGCCGCCCTCTATTGGGGTGGCGACTATTATGTTCGCCGCCATGCCCGGCCCATGCACCAACGCGCCTCGAGCAAATTTATGGTCGCGAATGTGCTCGATGACTCCGTTGCGTTCGGAGCCCCGGTCGATGGGGCAATTGAAAAGGTCAGTTGCGAAATTGGCGAAATCGTTAAAGTCGATCAACTATGCGCGACAATTGACGCGCGCCCTTACCAACTCCTCACTGAACGCGCCAACGCAAATCTCGCTGCAGCCATTGGCCGGCTCGAAAAGGCCAGGAAACAATTTGCTCAAGCGCGGGCGAGCTTTGAGCGATACCAAGATCTTTCAACGAGAGCTACCGGGATCAAACGAAAGCGAAAAGTCTTCGAACAACGACAGAAAGAAGTTGTCCAAGCGGAAGGAGTTGCCGATCTCGCAAGAGTGGCGCTCCGCGCTGCAGAGAACGATCTTCATCATGCATTCATTCGGTCTCTCATCGCTGGGACGATAATCGCTCGGAGCGTGGAAGTCGGCCAAACGGTTATCGCTGGGCGAACCGAACCTCTGTTTCGTGTTGCCGCTAACCCCGGCGTTGTGAAGATCAATCTCACGTTCGATGCGCGAGACGCTAAGAAGCTGTATGTCGGCGAAAGTATTTCTCTCAGCCTTGAGTCGGAACAGGACCGTGCGTTCTTGGGCGAGGTGACGCAAATTTCGATTCCGAAGGCGGCCATATCGCCTAAGCACTATGACATTGTCATCACCCTGAGAAATCCAGTCCAGCAGCTCAAGCGGGGCATGCCCGCGATGATTCGAATCGCGCCAGCCGGGTCTCGGCCCGAAAGGTCGTAAGCGCAGGAGCCACTTGAAATACCGATCCGCAGCGGGCAAAACGGAAAAACTGCGATTAAGCGCCGAGCGATTCAACGGACGTCGGGTGTCCTCGGATCGCCCCAGAGATCCTCCACCTGGTCGAGGTGAATTCCAGGACCGTAGCGTCGGGCGTCAGGCCGAGTGATGCCGAAGAGAGGCGCTGTCACGTTGCGCTTAATTGCAAGAATGCGCCGGTTCGCGCGCATTGCTGCGGCTTATTTGAGAATCTCCAGGCGTCAGATGGGACCGTTAAATTAACTGGGGCGCTACGCTGCTCAGAGGAGCGGCGGGGTCGGCCGGAATAGCCAGTCCATACGCGATTTGAAGACTGGGGACTCATAGGATAACTGCTCCCTGCAGATTTCTGTTCATGACCACGGCGCCGACGAATTCTCGCTCGGGATCATTGGGCAGATCAAGATCGATCTCGCGCTTCTCGTCGAGACGCTTGCCGAGACTAAACGCACGATGACGAACCCTGACGAAAGACTCCGTGGATTTGACGGGTAGAAACTCCGCGAAGACATCGGCCGCTTTGCGATAGGGCATCAGACTGCCCAAGCGAGCCGATAGCTCCATCAATTCCGGCGTCGCCTAGTCGGGGCAAATATCCCGCTGCACTGCTGACGCATCACGTAAATACGGCAGGCAGCGCTGGCAATTCAGGACGCGCGGATCGCGAACTTCGACCCCCCAAACATGGTTCTGATCTTGCGCTTGCTATAGTCCTCGATGCGCCAAAAGCGCTCGCAGCGAGGTAACGAGGCTGCGTCACGTCGCCGCTTAGCGATCAACTCGACGGCGTGAATGCGTCCGAGCGGACATTCTTCATGCTGGCGCCGCGGCCGCCAACAACTTGAGAGTTCGCTTTAAAAATCAGGTTCTCGCAGCATTACCCCATTTCGCGCGGAGGCGACTCGAAAAGGAGTGGCATAGCCTTGTTTGCCGCGACGTGGATAACATTCCGCCGCTCGTTCAGGCTTGTCTTTTGGGCTGCGAACGGTGCGCTCAAAGTCTGCTCAGAATGGACTACAGAGGCACCGCTGACTCCTTTTTTCAAGAATGTGTGAGCAGCACGGTGAACGACATCACTGCGCGCCTCGATGTCGGATGCGCGCGCTCGTACCATTGATGATTGCGCATGAAACCTTACCTCGCTGCTTTCTTAGGCATTTTCCTCCCTTCAGTCGCGACCGCTCGGCCAACAGACGCACATTTGGGCGGGTCGAACGAGATGATGCTCGTCTTGGCTATGCTGCAAAGCAATATGTTTCTTGATTTTTTTGTGCAGTGCACCTACTGGATGTGCCTCTAGAGCCGCGTGGGAATTGCTCGCGCGCCTAGACCAGAAGGGGATAAACGATGACAGTGTTCCCAGACATTAAGGCATTCGGCACGAACCCGTTCGAGGCGTTTACCACGGCGACTGCCGCATCAACCAAGGGTCTAGAGGCCATCGCGGCCGAAACGACGGATTATTCAAAGAAGTCCTTTGAGAAAAGCCGTGCGTTCTTCGACAAGCTGATTGGCGTGAAAAAGATCGACGAGGCGATCCAGCTCCAGTCGGACTTCACAAAATCCGCCTATGACGATTTCCTGGCCTACGCTGCCAAGATTGGCGAGACGTATTCGAGCCTGGCCAAGGAAGCGTTCAAGCCGACCACTGTCGCGTCGCCTGTACAATCGCCAGTCTCCGCTTCGCCGTCAAAGGCGCCGGTCGCCGCCAAGCAGAGCTAAGTCGCGCGGGTTAGCCCGTCTTATATCAGCAAACAGAAAACGCTTGATCAGCTCCGCTTATCGAGCGTTTTCTTGGTGTCGCGTTGCACGTAAACGCAAGCGGGGAGCATTCATTGTCGCGATGCTACTCGCCATCGACGTAGGATGCTTCGAAGTCATCTATTCCAAGATGCTGTGGTAGGCCCCAGGAAGCGCAAAACCCGGATATCCGCACACGCTCGGTCAGCGGCAATTTAACAGCAGGTGCGTGCGTGCGACGGTCGCCTGCTCCTCCAGCACGCGAAGCTCCCCGCCCGTCCTCAGAGGACCAGCGCGGCGCCCTTGATCTTTGCTTCCACGCCGCACTGGCGAACCACTTGGACATTATTCTCCAATCAACGAAAGGCTAAGAAACCTAAATGAGCGAGCTGAAGAAGGAGACTAATCAGTCTGCGCCTGCCGATCTGCTCGAAAGGCAAGACCGCCGAGATATAAGCAACCTAGACCAAGACAAGAGTTGGAAGCCCCCGCTGGAGTCGTCTCCTATCCTCTTCGAGCAGATTCGGAATGGAAAGTGCCGCTGGCCGATTGGCGATCCGCACCATTTCGATTCGTTTCGGTTCTGCGGATGCGCATGCGCACCAGAGGCGATTTATTGCGATAGGCACAAGAAAATGGCTTTTGCTCCGAACCGGGCTAGGACATTGATTCCAGGAAGAGCCGGTTCACTGCCGACGACCAAAGTATCCTGATGAAAACCGGTCGTCTTGCTAATCGCTAGGTGCGCAGGTCGAGAATTTCGATGGGGCGGCTCGTTCTGTGCGCCATTCGATGACGAGCAACTAGGCTTTCCTGACGAACTCCGTACGCAGCACAAGCCCTTTTACCTTCTCAGCGCGACAATCGATTTCGGCCAGATCATCCGTGAGTCGGATATTTTTGATCAAGGTCCCGCGTTTTAGGACGACAGATGAGCCCTTAACCTTCAGGTCCTTTATCAAGGTCACGGAATCGCCGTCCTTGAGCGCTGCGCCATTGCTGTCTTTCACAACTACCGTCATCAGGCGCTCCGCGCGTTCCATAGCTGATAATGCGTCTGGTTATATTCGCCGAGTAGCCCGTTTGCATATCCCAGGCTGTAATTCGCTCATTCCGAGGCCAATCGGCCATCCGCTTCGGGGTTTCATCCGGTCTTGCCGACGCCTTTGATGCGGTTCGCCGCTCTCCAATTGATTGGCAGCCTAGCGCACATTCGATCGCGCTGCGCGCTCCCGCCTAGTCACCGCTAAAGTCTTCGACCTAAGCGTCTTATCTTCGGAGTTTCACGCTTCAAATGTCAAAGACAACTATCTTAACGGGGCGTCGCCGCATTGGTGAAGTGACGAATTTATAGCGCCGTCAGGTGGCGATTTTCCCTGCCGGCGATAATTAAAGGCGGGACCATAACCAAAGGGCTTGCTCGAAGGCTTTCGTCCTCGGGCAAAACGAACAGCGAGTCGCGCCGATGAAAAATCGTTGTTATTTGAGCGCTTTCGTCGCTATATGCTTCTGCGCTTTGCCGTTGTCATTGGCGGTCCAGGGTGCGGCGGCACCGATTGCGACCTTCAGCGACGCGGAACTCATCTCGAACTACGTCGTCCAGGCGAAAGGGCAAAAAGGAGCGTCTGACGAGCAGAGAGCTTGCGAAGCGAAATGTCGAAAAGACTATCGCGCGTGCTACAGCCGGGGAGAACAGGCTTTGAAGCCGCAAGTCCCGGCGGAGCCTTGCACGGAAGAGAAGGTGTCCTGTCTTCGCGCCTGCGCGAGGGGTTCGCAATAAGAGCGAAAGGTGAGGAGCCGATCGACGAATCCAGGGCGGGTCGGCTCATCCTCGAAATAGACATCGGCGAGCGCGACGCCGTTCGCGTCCTCAACGGCGAAGGACTCCGCGGCCTTGCAGATGCGCAGCGGCAGGGCGTGTGCGGAGGCGTCACCTCCCACGTGGATTCCTGCGGTTGCTCCGATGGCCAAGTGGCCTATGTGTCATGTTGAGCCGGCGCCATCTGGACCGGCGAACATTCTCCTACGTCGACACCTCCAGCCCGGCCGGCGACGACCGGGCTTTTTCATGCGGAAGGCACAAGACAGCGCCCGCGACTGTGGATGTATCGGGGCGGGCGTTTTTCGTTGTTAACGTGTGAATAGGCGCGACGTTGTGACCCCCCTCAACTGAGTAAGTTCAACCATTTATCGCGCCGATCGGCATCCGGACCCCGCGCCAATTTGCACCAAAGCATATTTATCGCGGCTCCATTGCGGCGACAGGATACCGAGCTGCGGGAGCACCTCGCCTTTGAGCATCGCCGCCGTGAGGGGAAACTCGCATCGCGCCCGCGGGAACCAGCGCTCGAGATCGCCTCGCATCTCGACGAGTTCCTTGATGTCCAGGATCCCGTCGCGGATTTTGATATTGGTGTCGTTGTTGGTGGAAGCGGCGACATAGAACTCCTCGCTTTCGCCGATCCTGTGACATTCCGAGAGCCGGCGTAAGCGCATGTCAACGACGCGGAAATTGCGTGCCCAGCAGCGGAACTCGAATCGCGCCTCACTCTCTTTCACGGCAGGGGAACTTCTCGGGA
Organism: Methylocystis sp.; assembly: GCF_050246715.1. NCBI lineage: Bacteria > Pseudomonadati > Pseudomonadota > Alphaproteobacteria > Hyphomicrobiales > Methylocystaceae > Methylocystis > Methylocystis sp. The sequence continues at coordinate 11,320 of NZ_JBFWVN010000043.1, read as the reverse complement.
TCGCGTTCGTTCCTGCTATTGAGCACTATTTGCGGATCGCGGGAGTGTGGAACTTGGCGCCCCTGCCGTAAAATCTATCCGGCTGGCGCGCGGCGTCGAATCGGTTGATGTTCTCCCGAATGATGGAGTTGCTTGAACGAACCTGGGCGACTGCTTCTACGAAAGTTTTGCAGGCAAGATTCGAAATAGGGAGTAGGGCATGGTGCCCAGCCGGAAGGTTCTGACGGCCGAAGTCGCCGTCTTTCTGTTGCTCATCGTGCCGTCGCTGGTTCTGTCGCTGTTCGTAATTCGACAGGGGCAGTTGAGCTTTGTGCTGGCGGCCACGGCGACGATCTTTCGTGACTTGGGCTTGGTTTGCTTGATCCTGTACTTTCTTTGGCGGAATGGCGAGCCGGTCGACCGCCTTGGCTGGACGTGGCGTCACATGGGGTGGGAGCTGGCGGTGGGCATCGTGTGCTTCGCTCCGGTTTTCGTGGGCGCCGCTCTTCTTGAACGCACCTTGTTGCATGCGGGACTGTCTGCCCCCGCGACGCCGCTGCCATCCTTTCTCAACGACAAGGGCGGCACCGAAGCGCTCCTGGCCACGCTCCTGGTCACGGTCGTCGCCGTGGCCGAGGAGACCATCTTCCGCGGCTACCTGCTGCTCCGCTTTCAGAGCATTCTGTGGAGCACGACGGCTTCGGTGCTGTTCTCCTCGGCGATCTTCGCCATCGGGCATGGTTACGAGGGATCGGCAGGCGTTGTGACAGTGGGGGCAATGGGAGCTTTTTTCGCGCTCGTCTACTTGTGGCGCAAGAGCCTGGTGGCTCCTGTCGTGATGCACTTCCTTCAGGATTTCCTAACCATTGTCCTGTTGCCCGCGCGAGGTGTTTAGTCCCAGAATATAATGAGACCTGAAAGAACTAGGGGGTCAGGCGGCTTGCCTCGACTCGTTATCGTTCGGCCATGTCCATTCAACTGGCTGTGGCAGGTCGCAGTAGCGTTCGAGAGTTCCGTTGAGATGAGCGGCGCATCAGCTGAGCGCCTAGCCGAGACCACCGCTGTCGCGTTGCACTTAATTGCAAGAATGCGCGAGCTCGCGCACGTTACTGCAGCTTATTGGGTCTGCTTCTTTCGATCGATTTCGAACGAGATCGGGATGTCCATTGTAGGCGGATGCTTGGGTGTTCGTTCAGGTGGCGCCAATGTTAGCAGCGTCGACCAACTGACCAAAAAATCCTAATAGCGCCTTTACATCGGTCGCGAGCAAATTCCGCTTCGTGCGATCCCCTCTGGCAAAGGCCAAAGCGCGAACGCGACACTAAAATGAGATGCAATTATGCCGGAATCTATCATCGGCCTAGGGATCGCAGCTTTCATCTTTCTGGTCGCGAACAACCTCTTTCACGAAGTTCGCGCGCGGCGCGCGCGCAATTGCTCGCGGCTCGGATCAGCGCGGAGGAGAGAAGATGCTTGATATTCTATATGTCGGCTTCGGTCTTTTGCTTTTCGCGATAGTCGGCGCCTACGCGCGCGCCTGTGGGCGCCTTTAGGGAGAGCCGCGTGTCAGAACCTGTCATTGGACTAATCGTCGCCGTTCTGCTCGGCGCCTATCTCGCCTATACGCTGCTCCATCCCGAAAAATTCTAAAAGGAGTCCCGGCGAAAACCGGGCGTTCGCTATGACTGCCATTGGGCTGACGCAAATCGCCATCGTACTCATTGCCGTTATCGGCGCGGCTGTTCCGCTTGGCGGTTACATTTCGCGAGTTCTAGCCGCCGAGCGCACGCTGTTTACTCCTGCGCTCTCGCCGGTCGAACGCGTCTTCTATAAACTGGCTGGCGTCGATCCTGCGCGTGAGCAAAACTGGCTTGCTTATGCAATGGCCATGCTTGCCTTCAGCGTCATCGGATTTGCTTCGCTTTACGGCCTCCAACGGCTTCAGGCCTATCTGCCGTTCAATCCTCAGGGCTTTGGCGGCGTGCCCGCCGACCTCGCCTTCAACACGTCAATCAGCTTTGTCACCAACACCAATTGGCAAAACTACAGCGGCGAGACGACGATGAGCCATTTGACGCAAATGCTCGGCCTCACCGTGCACAATTTCGTGTCGGCGGCGACCGGCCTTGCCATTGCGTTTGCCCTGGTGCGCGGTTTGTCTCGCGCCGAGTCGCCGACGATCGGCAATTTCTGGGTCGACCTCACGCGGTCGACGCTTTACGTGCTCCTGCCGCTCTCGATCATTGTCGCTCTGGCGCTTGTCGCTCTCGGCGTTCCGCAGACGCTTCAAGGCTCGATCGACGCGACGACGCTGGAGGGCGCCAAACAGACGATCGCGATAGGACCCGTCGCCAGCCAAGAGGCGATCAAGGAACTCGGGACCAATGGTGGCGGCTTCTTCAACGCCAATTCTTCGCATCCTTTCGAGAACCCCAACGCTCTTTCCAACATGCTGGAAATTTGGGCTCTGCTCGTTATCCCCTTCGCGACCGCCTTTGCCTTTGGGCGTGCCGTTCTGGATCATCGGCAAGGCCGTGCGATCGCCGTCACGATGATGATCGTGCTCGTCGCGGGCATACTCGTCGCCTATTGGGCCGAGGCGAATGGAAATCCGTTGCTGACCGAGATCGGCGTCGATCCTTCGCCCGGCAATATGGAAGGTAAGGAAGTGCGCTTCGGCCCGGCGATGAGCGCGCTGTTCGCCGCGGCGACGACGGGCACCAGCTGCGGCGCCGTCAACGCCATGCATGACTCCTTCATGCCGCTCGGCGGACTTGTGCCTCTGTTCAACATGTTGATGGGCAGCATCGCGCCGGGCGGCGTCGGCGCGGGCCTTTACGGATTCCTCCTGCTGGCGATCATCGCCGTCTTCGTGGCCGGTCTGATGGTCGGCCGCACGCCGGAATATCTCGGCAAGAAAATCGAGGCGCGCGAGATGAAGCTCGCGATGCTGGCGGTGCTGACCTATCCGCTCAGCGTCCTTGGCTTCGCCGCCGTGTCGGTCATGCTCGAGACCGGACTCGCCAGTCTGAACAACGCCGGCCCGCATGGGCTTTCCGAAATTCTCTACGCCTTCGCCTCCACCACCGACAATAATGGATCGGCCTTCGCGGGGCTGACCGGCAACACGCTCTGGTACAATACGACGCTAAGCGTCGCCATGCTGCTCGGACGTTTCGCTTTCGTCATTCCCGTATTGGCGGTGGCCGGCTCCTTCGCGGCGAAAAAGAAAGCTATCGCCTCGGTCGGCGCCTTCCCGACGCATGGGCCGCTCTTCGTCGGTCTGCTGCTCGGCGTCATCGTCATCCTCTATCTGCTGCAATATTTCCCGGCGCTCGCGCTTGGCCCCATCGTCGAGCATTTCGCGCTGCTTGCCGGAAAGACCTTCTAAGGAGCAAGTCCATGTCGCATAAGGTCGCCGCTCCCGGCTTGTTCGACGCCGCGATTACGCGACGCGCCGCGCTCGACGCTTTTAAGAAGCTCGATCCACGACGCCTCGCGCGCAATCCGGTGATTTTCGTCACCGAAATCGTATCGACGGTCGTCGCGGCGTTTTTCGTACGCGATCTCGTGGCGCAGAACGGCGTCGCCGCTTTCTCCGGACAGATCGCCGCTTGGCTCTGGTTCACCGTGCTCTTTGCCAATTTCGCCGAAGCCGTCGCCGAGGGGCGCGGCAAGGCGCAGGCCGACGCTTTGCGCAGGACGCGCAGCGATGCACGCGCCAAGCGGCTGATCGATCCGCAAAACAGAAGCGGCATGAAGCCTGTCTATGAAGGTGTGTCGGCGCTCGATCTCAAGCTCGGCGACATTGTGCTGGTCGAAGCTGGAGAACTCATCCCCGGCGACGGCGAGGTGGTCGAAGGCGTCGCTTCGGTCAATGAATCGGCGATCACCGGCGAGTCCGCGCCGGTTATTCGCGAGGCGGGCGGCGACCGTTCGGCCGTCACCGGCGGCACCACGGTTCTCTCGGACTGGATCAAGGTCAAAATCACCGCGGCGCCAGGGACGACCTTCATCGATCGGATGATCGCGCTCGTCGAAGGGGCGCAACGGCAGAAAACGCCGAACGAGCTTGCGCTGTCGATCCTGCTCTCCGGACTGACGATCATCTTCCTCATCGTCTGCGTGACGCTTTGGCCGCTCGCGGCCTATTCTGGCGCGGCGATTTCAATCACGGTGCTGATCGCCCTGCTCGTTTGTCTAATCCCGACAACCATCGGGGGCCTGCTCTCGGCGATCGGCATCGCCGGCATGGATCGGCTGATCCGATTCAATGTCATCGCCACCTCCGGTCGCGCGGTGGAGGCGGCGGGCGACGTCGACACGCTGCTTCTCGACAAGACCGGCACGATCACCTTCGGCAATCGCATGGCCGACGAATTCGTCCCCGTCGACGGCGTTTTGGAGCGCGCGTTTGTCGAAGCCGCCCTGCTTGCCTCGCTCGCCGATGAAACGCCGGAAGGAAGGTCGATCGTGGCTCTGGCCAAGAGCGTTCTTAGCGCTTCGACGCCGAACCTCGGCCCCGAGGCGAAGATCGTTCCATTTTCCGCGCATACGCGCATTTCAGGCGTCGATCTGCCTGGCCAAACGCTGCGCAAGGGCGCCGTCGACGCAGTCGCCGCGCATGTCGCGTCCGTCCCTGTCGATTTCGAACGCGCGGTCGAGCGCATCTCGCGCGCGGGAGGAACGCCATTGGCCGTATCGGAAAACGGCGCGCTGCTCGGCGTCATTCACCTCAAGGACATCATCAAGCCCGACATCAAGGCGCGCTTCGCCGCCTTGCGCGCCATGGGCATCAAAACGGTGATGGTCACCGGCGACAATCCGATCACCGCGGCGGCGATCGCAGGCGAAGCGGGAGTCGACGATTTCATCGCGCAAGCCAAGCCCGAGGACAAGCTCTCCTACATCCGTAAGGAGCAGCAGGGCGGCCGGTTGATCGCCATGTGCGGCGACGGCACCAATGATGCGCCGGCCCTCGCTCAGGCCGACGTCGGCGTCGCCATGCAGACCGGCACGCAGGCGGCGCGCGAAGCCGGCAATATGGTCGACCTCGACAGCGATCCGACCAAGCTGATCGAGATCGTCGCGATCGGCAAACAGCTGCTGATGACGCGCGGCTCGCTGACGACCTTCTCGATCGCCAATGACGTCGCCAAATATTTCGCGCTCATTCCGGCGCTGTTCGTCGTCGCCTATCCTGAACTCGAAGCGCTCAACGTCATGAAGCTCGCCTCGCCGCAATCGGCGATCCTCTCGGCGGTGATCTTCAATGCGCTGATCATCATGGCGCTCATCCCGCTCGCGCTGAAGGGCGTTCCTTATCGCCCGATCGGCGCCGCCGCGCTGCTGCGACGAAACTTGCTGATCTACGGTCTTGGCGGACTGATCGCGCCCTTCATCGGCATCAAGCTGATCGATCTCGCCGTCTCGGCCGTTCATCTCGCGTAAGGAGGCCTTTTTGATGCTCTCCCATCTTCGTCCAGCGATCGTCATGATCGCGCTTTTCACAGCGCTCACCGGCGTGATCTATCCGCTCGCGATCACCGGCGTCGCCCAGCTCACTCTGTCAGCGCAGGCGAATGGAAGCCTGATCGAACGCGACAGCGCCATCGTCGGCTCGAGGCTGATCGGCCAAAACTTTGTCTCGAAACGCTATTTCCATGGCCGGCCCTCGGCGACGACCGGCCCAGATCCCGCCGATCCGTCCAAGACGGTCGACGCGCCCTACAATGCTTCAAACTCGATGGGCTCCAATCTCGGACCGACCTCCAAAAAGTTGGTCGATCGCGTTAATGCTTCGATCGAGGCGGAATTCGCCGCCGGCCGGATCGATGTCGTCGCGGCCGACGCCGTGACGACCTCCGCCTCCGGACTCGATCCGCATATTTCGCCGCAGTTCGCTTTGGCGCAGGCGCCCACCGTCGCCAAAGCCCGCAATCTCGCCGAGGCGCAGGTGCGCGCGCTTGTCGATGCGAATACTGAAAGGCGTGTTCTAGGGGTCATCGGCGATCCGCGCGTAAATGTGCTCTTGCTCAATATGGCGCTCGATCGCTTACAATGAGGCGGAGGCTTCAGAAGGTAGATGTCTTTGGCTCGCGACGACGGAGACTTCGACCGCCGACCTGATCCAGACGCACTCCTTGCGCTGAGCGACAAGGAGAGCAAAGGAAAGCTGTGCGTTTTCCTTGGCGCCGCGCCCGGCGTCGGCAAGACCTATGCAATGCTGGCGCGCGCGCAAACCGCAAAGGCTGAGGGCGTCGATATCGTCATCGGCCTGGCTGAAACCCACGGGCGCATCGAAACGCAGGCGCTCCTCAACGGTCTTGAGACGCTTCCGCGTCGCAAATGCGACTATCGCGGCCGGATCATCGAGGAATTCGATATAGATGCGGCGCTGGCGCGAAAGCCTCAACTCATCATCGTCGATGAACTTGCGCACACCAACGCGCCCGACAGCCGCCATCCCAAACGCTGGCAGGACATCGAGGAGCTGCTTGACGCCGGCATCGACGTCTGGACGACGCTCAATGTCCAGCATCTTGAAAGCCTCGCCGACGTCGTGTCGCGCGTCACCGGCGTCGCCGTGCGCGAGACCGTGCCGGATCGCGTGCTGCAGAACGCCGCCGACGTCATCCTTGTCGACATCACGCCGGACGAACTGCTCCAGAGACTAAAGGAAGGCAAGGTCTATGTGCCCGAAACCGCGAGACGCGCGACCCAGAATTTCTTCACGCCGCGCAATCTTACGGCGCTGCGCGAGCTTGCCCTGCGGCGAACGGCCGAACGAGTCGATGACCAGATGGTCGACTTCCTTCGCCAAGGGGCGATCGAGGGACCATGGGCGACGGCGGAACGTTTACTGGTTTGTGTCGGCCGCGACGCAAAATCTGAGGCCGTAGTTCGCGCCGGCGCGCGCCTCGCCACGGCGCTCAACGCGACATGGATTGCGCTTTACGTGGAGCGCGCCGGCCGGGAAGAAGAATCTGCCGAGGTCGTGCGAAACGTCGACCGCTCATTGAGTCTGGCGGAGCGGCTCGGCGCGGAGGTCGCGCGCATCTCGGGAGACGATCTTGCTGCGGAAGTACTTCGTCTTGCGAGGCGAGAAAATATCACCCAGATTGTGCTCGGCCGCTCGCGAATTCGATCTTTTCCCCAATTGCTGTGGCGCTCGCTGACCGACGAAATTCTTCGACAATCGACCGATATCGCGGTTCATGTCGTCGTCCTGGAGGACGTCGCGCCCCCGAGCAGGCGCTCTTGGAAGCCGCCGATGATATCAGAAACTTGGCGCGGCGTCGCCGGAGCCGCATTGTCGGTCACGATTACCGTCATGATCGGATACGCGCTAGATCGCTGGCTCGGCCTCAGCAATCCGTCTGTGATCTTCCTCCTTCCCGTAGTGCTCTGCGCTGCGCGCTTTGGAATGTGGTCCGCGATCATCGCGGCGCTTCTGTCCTTTTTGGCCTGCGACTTCTTCTTTTTCGACCCGCATTACGAATTGAGGATCTCGCAACCGCAGGAGTTTCTTTCGCTCACTGTTGCTCTGATCGTCGCCGTGATCACGGCAATGCTCGCCAGCAAAATGCGCGATTATGCGCAAAACGTGCGAGAGCGGTCTCAAGCAGTGCAGTCGCTGTTTGAGTTCTCTCGCAAGCTGTCAACGATAACAACCCTCGACGACATTCTCTGGGTCTCTGCTCTTCAAATTCTGAAAGCCGGCGAAGCATCCTGCGTCGTGCTATTGATGCCGGAAGACGGCGGACTGAGAGTGGCGGCTGCCTGGCCACCGGTGGATCAAATGGACGCTGGCGAACTCGCCGCCGCCCGGTGGGCGCTTGAAAAATCCGAGTCTGCCGGCTGGCGGACCGACACACTGCCCAATGTACGGTTCCAATTCCGGCCGCTTGCGACGGCGCGCGGGGTCGTCGCGGTTTGCGGCATCGAGCCAAAGACGGTTGAGGAGCCGCTTTCCGCCGCCGCGGAAAGCACGATTTCCTCGCTTATTGAACAGACGGCGATCGCGATCGATCGTTCGATGCTGGTCGGCGAATCGGTTAAGGCGGCGGCGCTTGAAGAAAATGAAAAATTGCGAACGATTCTGCTCTCCGCCCTGTCGCATGATTTGCGCACGCCATTGACCTCGATCACCGGCGCGGTGACGAGCCTACGCGAGCTTGGCGAGAAGATTCCGCTAGAGGATCGCAAAGACCTGCTTCTGTCGATCGAAGAAGAGGCCAGGCGCCTGTCGCGATTTATCGCCAATATGCTCGACATGTCGCGCATCGAATCGGGCGCGCTGTCGCCGCGCAGCGATCTCGTCGATGTGGCCGATGTGATCCGCAGCGTCCTCGAAAGATCCAAGAAAACTTTCTCGGGCAAGGACATGTCGATCAGTATCGCGCCGAACCTTCCGCCAATTCGAGGCGACGCCAGTCTCCTCGGCCAGGTTCTCTTCAACTTGATTGACAATGCACATAAATATGGCGGCCCGACCGGCGCGATCATTCACGCCCGGCGCGAAGGTGGCGATGTCGTGATCACCGTGACCGACGAGGGGCCCGGCGTGAAGTCGGCCGACCTCGAGCGTATTTTCGAGAAATTTTATCGCAGCGGGCGGGTTGACGGCCGCAAGGCTGGCACCGGCCTAGGCCTCTCGATCTGCCGCGGACTGGTCAGGGCCATGGGCGGAACCATCGTCGCGCAGAGCCCCGCCGTGCGCCGTCGGGGAACGAGAATAATTATGCGCTTCCCGGCCGCCAACGAAACGAAACAGGGCGTGGCGGCATGAGCGACGCGCGCGTTCTTGTCGTTGATGATGAACCTCAGATACAGCGCGTCTTGCGGCCCTCGCTGACGGCGAGCGGCTATGAGGTGCGCGAAGCGGCGACCGGGCGCGAGGCGCTTGCGGCCGTGTCCGATTACTCGCCCGATCTCATTATCCTCGATCTCGGTCTTCCCGACATAGACGGCAAGGAAGTGCTGCGAAAACTAAGAATCCTCACGCGAACGCCGGTGATCATTCTCTCGGCGCGCGACCGCGAATCGGAGAAGATCGCGGCGCTTGACCTCGGCGCTGATGACTATGTCGAGAAGCCGTTCGCGATGGGAGAATTGTTGGCGCGCATGCGCACCGCCCTGCGTCATTCGCAGAATGCGGCTTTGGATTGCGAACGCGTCGTGGCCGACGGGCTTGTGGTGAATGTTACAAAGCGCATCGTGACAAGAAATGGCGCGCCGGCGAAACTGACGCCCAAGGAATTCGATCTTCTGGCCTTCCTTGCACGACATGCGGGCCGGCCGCTGACCCATCGGGAAATCCTGAAGGCCGTGTGGGGCCCAGCGCATCAAAACGACAGCCAATATTTGCGCGTGCTCATCGGCCAATTGAGGGCAAAGATCGAGGAGAACGCCGCAGCGCCCAGAATCATCGTGACCGAGCCCGGCGTTGGCTACCGATTTATCGAGTCCGAATAAGAAGGATATAAGCTTGTGGCCGCTTCTGGAGTCCACCGCAACCTCCGCAATGGGCGCGCATATCCAAGGAGGGTACGGTGAGATTGCCGAGTCTGCGATCCCGTCAGGACATAGACCCCTTTCTGAGCAGGCTCAAGCGATCTACGCGTGGATGCGCCGGCAATCGTGGCTTGGGAGTGAGGACCCGCCCGCTCGAGGTCCGGGAAAGGCGGATTGGAGGAGTTGCGAACGGGCGGGTGAGCGCTGACGCGCGGAACGAAGAGCCCGATACAGCCATTAAACGCGGGCAAACGTAATCATAGGCCTGGCCTCGCGGTTGTTGTTGGCGCCATAAGAGACACGCTCAGAACCGGACGTGCCGTAACGCACAACCCAATGCAGCGGCGTTCGCGTCTTCGACGGCGAAGGACTCGCCGCCCATGCGGAAGCGCAGCGACAAAGTGTAGCGCGTGGAGCGTCCTGTTAGCGACTTTATTCGCCTTGGTTAATTAAATCTCGAAGTTGCTTCGTGAGAACACGCCAGTAGATTTGCCGGCCACCATAGCCCTCGCGGTCAAGGCGAGCGATGATGTCAGCGAGGCTGCTGCACGCGCCGGAGCGAGCCAAGAAAAAGGCCCGCTCGACGGTGATCGAGCTTGTCGGCATGGTCCCTCGCTCCCCAGTATTAGAAGCGCTGGCCGGTATTGCGACTTCAGCGCCCCCGATGCAATGAAGATCGCGTTTTCGTTTCAACTCTTCGATCAGATTGATCATCCTCTCGGGCAAAGGCTCCGCTGGTATTTCGTTAAGCTCTGATCGCAGTTGCTCGCCGATCGCAGCCGCAGTTGTGCGTTGTGCTCCTCTCGACTGAAGACGTCGATCACCGTTAGCGCGCGGAACTTATCGCCATTGCTGAGCTGATCATGGATGAAATCGAGGCTCCAGGCTTCGTTCGCTCGCTTGGGCTGATGTCGCCTCTCGCGAAGAACGACCATCTTGCGCCGGCGTGGACGTTTGCCGCGTAAAACAAGGCCTTCCTCCCGATAGAGCCGGTAGACAAGGTTCTTGCTGACCGACCAGCCTTCACGCCGCAGCATGATTTGGACGCGCCGATAGCCATAGCGAATCCGCGTCTGCACGATCTCGCGCATGCGCCGTCGAAGCTCAAGGCGCGGATCCCGAATGCTTGGTTTTCTCTGGGTCGATCGGTGCTGGCGCGTTAGAGCGCAGGCCCGCCGCTCGCTGTAGCCGTGATGCGCAGTCACATAGGCGACAACTTGTTTCATGAGCGCTGGCCTGGAAACTTTTTTGACAGAACGTCCTGCAGGACGGCTTTGTCGAGACTCAGATCCGCCACCAGCTTCTTCAGCCGGACATTCTCTTCGGACAGCTGCTTGAGTTCGCGGACCTGGGTCGACTCCAAACCGGCATACTGCTTCTTCCAGCTAATGGGATGGACGGCTCTCCCTTCCGCCTTCAGGCTGGGAGCCTGTAAACTGGAAGGAGACTAAGATGACGATTGAAACCCTCCGCGTGGATATCGCCAAGAACGTGTTCCAACTACATGGCGTCAACAGCAATAGTCGCTTCGTGCTGAAGCGCAGGGTGATGCGCGACGAACTGCTGAGGGTGATCGCTCAAGTCAACCGCTGCACGATTGTCCTGGAAGCTTGTACGGGCGCGTTCTATTGGGCGCGCAAGTTCGAGGAGCTTGGACATCAGGTCAAGCTGATCAGCCCGCGATATGTGAAGCCGTTTGGTGCGCCCCGACGGCGCGCATTGCCAGTGGAGGAAGATTCCACCCAGAGAGTTGTCGATTGATCTGGTAGCTGACGAGCAGTTTGGACGAGCAATCGGACGGGCTGAAGCCTCGTGACAAAGGCCG
>NZ_JBFWVN010000042.1:0-32974 GCF_050246715.1 Methylocystis sp. | reverse complement strand
CAGCGGCGCCGGATCAATTTGCAAGCAAACAGCATCCCGCGCAGCGAAAACCTGCGGAAACGATTACTTCCGCAGGTCTCAAAACTTCGTCACGTCAACGCCTTGCGAGTTCTTCACGGATGACGAGGACAGTCTCGACATTTATTTGAAACGCTATGCGCGCCAGAACCACGAGAGCGGCGGCGCCAAATGCTTCGTCGCGACGCCGGGCGAGACGCCGGCGCGCATTCTCGGTTTCTACACGCTCAGTCCGGCCTCGATAGAAATCAGCCGCGCGCCGGCGGTCGTGTCGCGCGGTCTCGGCCGCTATGAAATCCCCGTCTATCGCCTCGGCCGTCTCGCCGTCGATCGTAGCGTGCAAGGCCGCGGACTCGGCGGACGACTGCTTCTGCGCGCCGCGGAACGTTGCATGACGGTCGCGCAGGAAGTTGGCGGCGTCGCTCTCCTGATCGACGCCAAAGATGACAATAAGGCGCGATGGTATGAAAGCTATGGCGCGTTGCGTCTCCTCGATGCGCCGCTCTCGCTCGTGCTGCCCTTCTCGGTCGTCCTTAAGACCCTGGAACAGGCGCATTAGGCAGTCGCGTGAATGCGCGCTCAAGCTGAAGTGGAGTCATAGCGTCTCACAATAGGAGAAAGAGACGGCTACGGGCATTTTGTATTGGGATGAAAACTTTTCTGGCAATAGTCGCACGCCGCGTTCCGCTCAAAGGCCAAATTAAACTGCGCCATTACCCAAACGCAGCGCGATTACGCGCGGCTCGCCGCTGCTCACGCCGCCTGCGATGGATCGCTCCAATAGCCCTCCGAGCGGGCGATTTTGGCGTATTCGGCATGCACCATGGCAGGGCCGTAGACTCGTTCGAGTCGGCGGACGACGAAATGGCCGCGGGCGAGAGTTTGGAAGTGCTCGGTGAAGGCGACGTTGATCGCCGCGCCGCTGATCGCCCCGATGACCGGGACGACCTGCGCCGCGGTCTTTTGCGAAACGACGATTCCGAAACGTGCGCCGATCGTGCCGATCAGACGGGCGAGGGCCGGCGCCGTCTCGCTGGTGACCCGCCGGACGGTCAGAAAGCGCGCCGCGTCCGACACTGATTTCGCGAGCACCGCGCGCAGCGCAAGATAGCCGCCCTCCAGGACATTCCCCTCGGCCGAATGGCCGCCGAGCGCGAACACCTCCAGGCATGCGAGGGCGGCGCCCGGGTGACGCAAATCCTCTCCCTCAGTCTGGGCGATTTCCGCGATCGAGCGCAGCATGATCGTCGTCGACACCGGCAGTTCGATCGGCAGGCTCGCAAGCCCCACGGCGCCGCCGACGCCGCCGGTGAGCGCCGCGAGACGACGGTGAATCCGCACCGTGTCCTTTTTTGGCTGCGGGTCGAGGCTGGCGAGCGCCATTTTCATCGCCGCGGCGAGCGCCTTTTGCGTCGCGGCCGCCGCCGCCGCCTGCAGACGCGGCGGCAAAGTCAACGAGCCGAAGCTCCGCTGGCGGTTCGCCAGTCCTGCGAGACGCGACGCAAAACTTTGTCGTTCCAGCGCCGTGACGGCGGCGCGCAGCGCTTCGACGTCCGACGGCGACAATCCTGCGTCGACGAGAACGGGCAGCGGATGAGAATGCGACACGATCGTCTCTGTCGTTTTCATTTGCCGTTAAAATCGGACTCTTTCTCGGCCTTTGCAAGCGCTGCAAAGATCGGGAAATGCAGAGGCGCAGGCGTGCGAAGCGTGCGCCCGCGCACGGGAGGTTTGCGGCAAAGATGATTAATTCTCGCTTCGCCTGGAGCGGCGCTGTTGCATTTCGGCTCGCGTCCTGTACTGCAGGGCGTCGTGCTGCATAGCACGCGTTTATGGCTCCGTTTCAGGCAGGGCCGTCTCACAACAGGCGCGGCTGTCGGAGATCTGCAAGAGGAGGACTGGATGCTGAAGTTTGGATTGGGTCGCGCGGCGGCGAGCGCCTGCATATTGGCGCTGTTGGCGCCGGCGAGCGCGCTTGCGGGCGATCGGGTCGGCACGTTGCAATGCCGGCTGATGGGCAACGGCATCAGCATTTTGGTCGAAAATCAGCAGATGGACTGCATCTATCGCGACGATGCGGAAGGCGCGATTCCGGCTCATTACGTCGGCGTCCTCACCAAGGTCGGCGCCAATGTGACGATCAACGGTCCTGGCGAGCTCGCCTGGGGCGTGGTCGCGGCGACCGATCACATTGGTCCGGGCGCGCTCGCCGGCGCCTATATGGGTCCTGAAGTCTCGGCCAAGATCGGCGTCGGCGGTGGCGGCGCGATCCTCGTCGGCGGGTCCGACAACACCTTCTCGCTGCAGCCATTCCAGATCGAAGCTGGCTCTGGCGTGGGATGGACGGCAGGCGTGGAGCGCTTGACGCTCGCCTATGTTCCGCCGCCGCCGCCTCCGCCCATGCCGCGCCGCCGTCACCACCATCATCGGCATGGACATCACGGCTAAGGCTTGGATTTAAGCCCTGCGGCTCAGCCGGGTCCGGAAAAACTCAGCAGCTGGTCGGTTGGGAAGTCATAAAGCCTCGCGCTCTCGCGCCATTCGGGCGCCAGCAGCGCGAGGCATTTTTTTGCGAATTCTTCAGGCGTTCTCAAGGTCAGCGGATCTTCGCCAGGCATCGCCTGCGCGCGCATCCGAGTGCGCAGCGGTCCCGGATTGGCGAGCATCACCGTGACGCCGTCGCCAGCGACCTCGGCGGCGTAGGTGCGGGCGATCGTTTCGAGCGCCGCTTTCGAGACGGCGTAAGCCCCCCAGAACGGCTTCATTGTCGCGCGATGCGCCGCGCCAGACGTGACGAAGACGACGCGCCCGGCGCCCGATGCGCGCAGCAGCGGGTCGAGCGAACGGATCAGCCGCCAATTCGCCGTGACATTGACCGCCATGACGCGGTTCCAATCCTTCGGGTCAACATGAGCGAGCGGCGATAGCGGGCCAAGCAGACCCGCATTGCCGACAAGGACGTCGAGCTTGCCCCAGCGTTCGAACAGCGCCGCGCCGAGACGGTCGAGCGCGTCGAAATCGGTGACGTCGCAGGGAACGAGCGTCGCTTCGCCGCCAAGCGCGCGGATCTCGTCATCGAGTTCTTCGAGCGCGCCCTGCGTGCGCGCCAGGGCGACGACATGCGCGCCGGCGCGGGCGAGTTCGAGCGCAAGGGCGCGCCCGATGCCGCGCGACGCGCCGGTGACAAGAGCGATGCGGGGGGGAGAGGAAGGGCTCAAGAATTATCCGCTAGTGAAGTCCCAGGGGTTGATGAGTTCGATTGGCAGACCAGAAAAATGTCGCACATTGCGCGTCGCAATCGATGCTTTGCGCGAAATGGCGATTCCTGCGATTTGGGTGTCCCGGATTTCTATCGGACGGCCAATCTTGAGGCGCTCCGCCGCAACAACGGCGGTAGCCAAAGCCGCCTCGAGATCGAAGTTCGCTATGCGCAGCGCAAAGTCTTCGCTAAGCATTGTGTGGATCGTTGCGGATAGCCGGGCCTTGCGTTCGCTGTCGCCCAGCCTTGCGACGCCTTGATAAAGCTCCATCGCCGTAATGGATGTCGTCCAGAGGTTCTCGGATCGCTGCCGGTCGACCCATGCTCGAACGCGCGGGGAGGGCTCCGAACGCATCAATTCGGAAAGAACATTTGTATCAAGGATGATCAATCGAATTCGGCCGGCTTGATTTCTTCGCCGTGCAGTTCGAAGGCTGCGGCTTCTTGTTCGCTGAGCCCGATTCCGTGAAAGCGCTTGGTAATCCGCGTGCCCAGTCCGGAGGGAGGCGCGGGCGGCAGAGTGGGTCCGACTGCGTCGTGGAGAATTGCGCGCGCTTCTTCTTCGACGCTGCGGCCGTGGTCAGCGGCGCGCGCGCGCAAACGCTTGGTGACAGTATCGTCGAGATTGTTGATGATCAGTTCAGTCATGACGATGCCTTGACGGCTAATATATAGCCCTCAGCTCGCCTCGGCCAGCAGCGACAATTGCGCCCGGTTTTCGCCGACGAGGTCGGTGAGCGACGTCGGATAGTCGCCGGTGAAGCAATGGTCGGTGAACTGCGGCCGCACGGGGTCGCGGCGCTCATAGCCCATGGCGCGATAGATGCCGTCGACCGACAGGAAGGCGAGCGAGTCGCAGCCGATATAGTCGCGCATCTCGTCGAGCGTATGCGTCGCGGCGAGCAGCTTCTCCTTCTGCGGCGTGTCGATGCCGTAATAGTCCGGATTGGTGATTGGCGGCGATGAAATCAGGAAATGCACTTCTGTCGCGCCCGCGTCGCGCATCATCTGCACGATCTTGACCGATGTCGTGCCGCGCACGATTGAATCGTCGATGAGGATGACGCGTTTGCCGGCGACGACGCAGCGATTGGCGCTGTGCTTCATGCGCACGCCGAAATCGCGCGCAATCTGCGTCGGCTCGATGAAGGTGCGGCCGACATAGTGATTGCGGATGATGCCGAGTTCGAACGGCAGGCCCGACTCCTGCGAATAGCCGATCGCCGCCGGCACCCCCGAGTCGGGCACCGGCACCACGACGTCCGCCTCGATCGGTCTTTCGCGCGCGAGCTCGGCGCCCATCGCCTTGCGCACCTCATAGACCGGACGGCCATGGACGATGGAATCGGGTCGGGCGAAATAGATATATTCGAAGATGCAGGGGCGCATCGGTTGCGGCGGAAACGGCCGTAAGCTCTGAATTCCGTCCTCGGAGATGATAACGATTTCGCCGTTCATCACGTCGCGCACGAAACGCGCGCCGATGATGTCGAGCGCGCAGGTCTCCGACGCGAGAATGTATTTTCCGTTGAATTCGCCGATGACGAGCGGGCGGATGCCGAGCGGATCGCGCGCGCCGATCAGTTTTTTATTGGTCAACGCCACCAGCGAATAGGCGCCTTCGATCGAGCGAAGCGCTTCGATGAATCGGTCGATCAGCAGCGGCTTGCGGCTGCGCGCGACGAGATGAAGAATGACTTCCGTATCCGAGGTCGACTGGAAGATCGCGCCCTCGCGGATCAGTTCGCGGCGCAGCGTCTGGGCGTTGGTGAGATTGCCATTGTGGGCGACGGCGAAGCCGCCCGTATTCAGCTCCGCGAACAGCGGCTGCACATTGCGCAGCATGGTTTCGCCGGTTGTGGCGTAGCGCACATGGCCGATCGCGGCGGCGCCGGGCAGGCGCTTGATCGTGCCTTCTTGAGAAAAATGGTCGCCGACCAGTCCCAGTCGGCGCTCGCCGTGGAAACGGCCGCCGTCGAAGCTGACGATGCCGGCCGCCTCTTGTCCCCGGTGCTGCAGCGCGTGTAGGCCCAGGGCGGCGATCGCTGCGGCGTCGGGCAAATCGAAGACGCCGAACACGCCGCAATATTCGCGAAGCCTGTCGCCGTCGAGATCGTCTGTTCGATCAATCTCGCGGGATGAGGATCGCTGATGATCCTCGGCGGCCTCCGTCATGCTTGGTCCCCCGTGACGCGCCGCCGGGCGATCCAGACTGCCCGGGCGTCGTATTCCCGTCATATGTGCCAGCGGCGGGGTCCATCCGCAAGACTATCATTCAGGCTTGTCGGCAGACTCCGGCGCCGCATCGGCAGGCGGTTCGGGGCTTGCGTCGCCGGGCGTCGGCTCGACTTTGTCCGGTTCCGCGTCGGCCGGCGGCTCCTCATTCGCCGGAGCGCCCTTCTTGGCCTTGATCTTGGCGACGATGCTGTCGATGTCGTCGGGCAGCATTTCGCGCAGTTTCTCGCCCCCGGCGGTCAGGAAGGGCTTGGCGCGAGCGTCCTTAATCCATTGCGGCTGATTCGCTTCGGGCACCAGCCAGCTGTAAAATACAAAAGCGACGACGGCGATCAGGGCGCCGCGAACCGCCCCGAAGAGAAAACCAAGCGTGCGGTCGAGGGCGCCGACCTTCGAATCGAGAATGATATCCGAGAGCTTTACCGTCACCAGCGAAACGGCGATCAGCGCGACCAAAAAAACTGAGGCCGCCGCCGCCAGGAGAGCGATCTCATCCTTGCTGATGTATGGTTTGATGTAGGGCAGGGCGAGCGGATAGAAGAAATAGGCCGCCGCGGCCGCCGCGACCCAGGAGAGGATGGCAAGCACTTCACGCGTGAAGCCGCGCAACAGCGCGAGCATCCCCGACACCAAAACGACGATGATCACTGCCAAATCAAGATATGACGGCATCGTTGGCCTCTTGCTTGTTCGCCCCGAGCTCTCGACGCTTCTGAATGGGCTGTTGGCCGCCTTCCGGCGACGCTCGCGCGACCCTCTCCGGAATCTGTGTCAACTTCCCGCCGCCCTCGGTCGGGCGCCGGCGCTCCGGCAGGCCTACGGCTACTTCACTGGCAGCCTTCTAACGCATCTTGACGCCGGCCGGAAACATTAAAGCGCGGGGCTTCGGCCGCGCGCGACGGTTTTTTCCCGACTCGATAGGCGAGCGATGGACGCGACGAGGGCGCCGACGTCGGCGCAGGGACGAATCGTCACGCCGGCGCTGCGCGCGTCGTTAGATATTTGTTGCGACTGCGGGACCACGGCGTGATGGAATCCGAGCTTCCCGGCTTCGCTCAGCCGCATGCCGGGATGAATGACGGGCCGCACGGCTCCCGACAGCCCGATTTCGCCAAAAAAGAACATGTCGGGCGGCAGGACGGCGCCGGTGAGCGACGAGACGAGCGCCGCCGCGGCGGCGAGGTCGGCGGCGGGCTCGTCGGCGCGAAAGCCGCCAGCCACGTTGAGGTAGACGTCGTACATGCCGAGCTTCAGCCCGCCACGCGCCTCGAGCACGGCAAGGATCATCGAGAGCCGGTTCTGCTCGAAGCCGACGACGGCGCGCCGCGGCGTGCCGAGCGAGGTCGGCGCGACGAGCGCCTGGATCTCGATCAGCAGCGGACGCTGTCCCTCCATGCTGGCGACCACCGCCGCGCCGGGCGCGCCGGCGTCCCGGCCGGCGAGGAAGAGCGCCGATGGATTGGAGACTTCAGCAAGACCGAGGCTGGTCATCTCGAAAACGCCGATCTCGCCGGTCGCGCCAAATCGATTTTTGGAGGCGCGCAACATGCGGAAATGATGCGCGCCATCGCCCTCGAAGGACAGGACGGCGTCGACCATGTGTTCGACCACCCGCGGCCCCGCGACCTGTCCGTCCTTGGTGACATGGCCGACGAGAACAACAGTCGAGCTTGTCGTCTTGGCGTGGCGCAGGAGCGCCTGGGCGCTGGCGCGCACTTGCGTCACCGTTCCCGGCGCAGACTCCGCCACGCTGGTGTGCATGGTCTGAATAGAGTCGACGACGATCAGCGCCGGACATTTGCCCGTCGCGCAAGTAGCCAGGATGTCTTCGACCTGTGTCGCGGCGGCGAGTTCAACCGGCGCGTCAGCGAGGTTGAGCCTGGCGGCGCGCAGGCGCACCTGCGCTACAGCCTCCTCGCCTGAAATATAGACGACGCGCGCGCCGCGCCGCGCCAGAGCCGCGCAGGCCTGGATGAGTAGGGTGGATTTGCCGATGCCCGGCTCGCCGCCGAGCAGCAGCACCGAGCCGGGCACGAAACCGCCGCCGGTGACGCGATCGAATTCGTCGATGCCAGTGGCGATTCTCGGCGCCGGCCGACCCTCGCCGCCCAGTCCCTCAAGCTCGAAGACGCGGCCGCGGGTGGCGCGACGGGCGATCTCGGCGGCCCCAGCGCCCGATTCTTCAACGAGGCTGTTCCATTCGCCGCAGGAGTCGCAACGCCCCTGCCACCGCCAAGAGGCGGCGCCGCAGTTTTGACAGACGTAGACCGCGCGGCTCTTGGCCATGCCTGTTTGGCGCATGGAGATCAGACGCTTGTCAAGCCGGGATTGCGCATCCCGCGCTTAAACGTCAGCCCTCGCCGTTAATCCTCGCCCGCAGGATGTTGGAAGGCTTGAACGCCACGACCAGCCGCGCCGAAATCTTCGCGCCGGCGCCCGTCTTCGGATTGCGTCCCAGCCGCTCCTTTTTTTCCCGCACCACAAAGGCGCCGAAGGAAGAGAGCTTGACGTCTTCGCGAGATACGATGCGTTCGAATATCTCTTCGAGCACCATTTCCACGTATTTCGCCGATTCCGCCCGCGGCACGCCGACCTTACGGTGGATCGCGTCTGCAAGGTCTGAACGGGTCACGGCGCCCCTCCGTGCTAAATGATTGTCTTCCGCCTCGCCGAACGGCGCAGCGGCTTCGTCCCCCTTGGCCATCTTCCGCCTTACAACTGATCACAATTGAACTTTGTGGGCCGATTCGAAGCGCTTCGGTGGGACGGCCGGGCGCACTGAGGGTGACGAGTCCCGCCCACAGCGAGATTCTCCACCGTATACTGTTGGAATTTTTCAGAATTGGGTAGGGAAATCAAGCGCGGGTCGTATTCGGTTGCGATGTTTCTTTCCAATATTCGATGGCGCGCAAATTACTATTTTGCGACGCGAGCTTACCAGCGTATCAGAGCCGAGCCCCATGTAAAGCCGCCGCCGACGGCTTCGAGCATGACGAGGTCGCCTGGTTTAATCCGTCCGTCCGCCACGGCGGCCGCCAGAGCCAGAGGCACCGACGCGGCGGAGGTATTGCCGTGCAAATGCACGGTGGCGATGATTTTTTGGGACGCGATTCCGAGCTTTTGCGCCGACATGTCGATAATTCGCCGGTT
Source organism: Methylocystis sp. (assembly GCF_050246715.1). Lineage (NCBI taxonomy): Bacteria > Pseudomonadati > Pseudomonadota > Alphaproteobacteria > Hyphomicrobiales > Methylocystaceae > Methylocystis > Methylocystis sp. Next base: position 24,312 of record NZ_JBFWVN010000042.1, on the reverse strand, counting down.
GGCCTGATGGGGCACGAACCAGTCGAGGTCTTCGGCCGTCAGTCCGGTTGCGGCGAAGGCGTCCTTGACCACGTCGGTCACCTGGCCCACGGCGAAGCGGAACACTTCCTTACCTTCCATGCGCAGATGGCCGACGGTCTGCGTGGCGGAAGGGCCGCCGTCGACATAGAGCTTGGCGCGATGGCGTCCGTCCGACCGCAGATGCGTCGTCAGCACGCCGCGCTCGTCGATCCCGCCTTGGGAGGGTCGCGCCTCGATGATCATCGCGCCGGCGCCGTCGCCAAACAGCACGCAGGTCGTGCGGTCGGTCCAATCGATGATGCGGGAGAAGGTTTCGGCGCCAATCACCAGCGCGCGCTTATGCGAGCCCGAACGCAGGAATTTCTCCGCCGTGGCGAGGGCGAAGACGAATCCCGAGCAGACCGCCTGCAGGTCGAAGGCCGCGCCATGCGCGATGCCGAGCGCGGCTTGAATTTGCGTCGCGGTTGACGGGAAGGTCCAGTCCGGGGTCGACGTTGCAACGATGATGAGGTCGATGTCGTTCGCGCTCAGTCCGGCGTTGGCGAGCGCCGCGCGCGCCGCCTTTTCCCCCAGCATCGAAGTGGTCTCGCCTTCAGCCGCGATATGCCGCTCCTTGATCCCGGTGCGCTGAACGATCCACTCGTCGCTGGTGTCGACGAGCTTGGCCAACTCGTCATTGGTGAGCTTTTTCTCGGGCAGATAGGCGCCGACGCCGAGAACGACGGAGCGCAGTTGAGGCGGGTTATTCATCACTGAGCGGCTTCCCGAGGCGGAGTGGTCTGATCGGCGCCGTCGTGATCCCCGAGCCTGTGCGCCAGCGCGACAGTGTCGCGAATACGATTGAGCAGGTCGCTGCCGGCCACCTCATGGCCGATCTCGACCGCCCGCGCGAAGCCGACCGAATCGGCGCCGCCGTGGCTTTTGATGACGATTCCCTGGAGTCCCAAGAACACGCCGCCATTCGTCGCCCGCGTGTCCATTTTGGCGCGAAGTTCGCGGAAGGCGCCGAGCGCCAGGAGATAGCCGAGCTTGGCGAGCAGCGTGCCGCTCATCGCGTCTTTGACATAGGCGGTAATCTGCGCGGCGGTCCCCTCGGCGGTCTTGAGCGCGATATTGCCGGTAAATCCCTCGGTGACGACAACGTCGACGGCGCCTTTGCCGATGCCGTCCCCCTCCACGAAGCCGCGATAATCGAAGCCGGGCAGGGCGAGGTCGCGTAGCATCGTCGAGGCGGCCTTCACTTCTTCTATGCCCTTGATTTCTTCCGTGCCGACATTGAGCAGACCGACGGTCGGTCGCTCAAGCCCCAGAATCACCCGCGCCATCGCCGCGCCCATGATCGCGAGATCGACGAGATGGCTGGCGTTGGCGCCCATCGAGGCGCCGACGTCGAGCACCACCGATTGGCCCCTGAGCGTCGGCCAGAGGCAGGCGAGGGCCGGCCGGTCGACTCGCGCCATCGTATGAAGGCAGATTTTCGCCATGGCCATGAGCGCGCCGGTGTTTCCGGCGGAGACGGCGACGTCGGCGTCGCCTTTTTTGACCGCCTCGATTGCCAGCCACATCGACGACACCCGGCGGCCATAGCGCAGCGCTTGGCTCGGCTTATCGTCCATGCGGATCGAGACGGCCGAATGGCGCACTTCGGCCGATTCGGCGAGACGCGGATGGCGTTCAAGCTGGGCGCGGATCGCCTGCTCGTCGCCGATGAGCAGGAAGCGGCTGTTGGGACGCTGTTCGAGCGCGCTGGCTGCGCCCGCGATGGTCACCTTCGGACCGAAATCGCCGCCCATCGCGTCGAGCGCGATCCGAACAGTTTGCGGCATTTATCCCGTTTCTCCCGACTGCGCGCCTTTATCGGCGGCCTTGTTTTATTGGCCGGCTTTTATGACGCGTCCGAGAAGCGCGTTCCCGCTCCCCGGCCCCGCGGGCGACTTGCCATTTGCCGGCCATGCGCGCAAGTGCCGATATGTCTCGCCTCAAAGCTCGCCTGACGGCTTGAGCCGCCTCAAGGCGGCGAAAGGCGAAAGGATTTTGGCTCCCTCGCCGGGCGGCTCGGAGAAATGCGCGCCCGGCTTGCGCGGATAGGGATCGAGCGCCAGCGTCAGGAACTCGGAGACGACGGCGCCAAGATCGACGGCGGCGCCGATCAACGGATCGGGCGGGTCTTCGTCCAGGCTGATTTCGGCAGTTTCGTCGTGCCGCTTTCGGCTGCGCGGCGCTTCCTCCGGCGGCGCGAAGCGCATGTGGATCGGCTCGACCAGTTCCGAATCGAATTCCTCCAGAGTGGCGACGCAGGTTTGACGCACGCTGGCGCGCAATTCGCCGTCGATTTTCAGCCCATCGCCGCGCCATCGCTGCGCCCGCAGCTCGGCGCGCAGCGCGTGCACGGCGGGAAGCTCATTGTGCGAAGCCAGGGCGGCGCATTCGGCAGGGGTGGCGCTGACGTCGATGTCGAGACCTTCGGGCGGCACGTCGGCGAGAGCGAGCCGGCGCGACAGCGGCGGTCGAGGGTCGGAGTCATTATTCACGGCGTTTCGCCTCCCGGTCGCGCGCATGCCATCAAACCAGATATGTGGGTTGGCGCACAGACGCCGCCGCCATCGTCGCGCAAAAAAGCGCCGTCTTGCATTCGCTGCGTTCGAAGATTACGGAATTGGCGAATAGCTGTACGCCCGGCGTAGGCGCTGAGGCGGGGATTGCGGAGAGACACATGGCGCAGGCTTTGCGCATCGCTTCTCGTTTGGCCGCCGCCGCGGTGGCGCTTTCGATTTCGGGTTGTCTTGGCTATGAGGGCGTCGTCAATCGCGGCGCGGTCCTTGATTCGCGCAGCACCTCGCAAGTTAAGGCGGGGATGACGGCCCAGCAGGTGATGACGACTCTCGGCACCCCTTCGACGACATCGACGGTCGGCGGCGACGCTTGGTATTACGTCAGCCAGCGCATTGAGCGCACATTCGCCTTCATGCCGCAAAACATTACCGAACAGCGCGTCTATGCGGTCTATTTCGATAAGGCGAAGAAGGTTCAGCGCGTCGCCGATTACGGCATGGAAGACGGCAAGCCGATCGACTTCATTTCTCGCACCACGCCCACGGCTGGCCCCGAATATCATCTGCTGCAGGGCATGCTCTCCAAAGTGGGCAGTTTCCTATAGGGGCGTCACCCTCCCGATTCGGGACGGGGCCGGCGCGTTTGCGGCGCGACTGGTGGCGTCAATGTGACGGCGCTGGCGCGCCAATCCAAGTAACTCAATGTAAACATTTGTATTTGTAACGACGGCGCGGTCGCCGCACAGCCGCAATTGCGGCGCGAGCATGGCTCCGGCCGTCGATCTTTTGCCCCGCCTCGCAGGTAACCTTCTGTTTACGCAAACTTTGCGTAACTGTGGAGAACCCGCGAAGCATGACGGTCACGCTGACGAACGCCCCGCAGCTTTCCAAGGACGAAAAGGTCGCGTCGCCTCGTCCTGGATGGCAGTCGAATCGGTCGCCCCGCGCGATATTGTCGAATTTGCTGCTGGATCGATCCTGCTCTCCCCTGTTGCGCGCGCTCAGCGTCGCCACGCTGCTTTCCGTGTTGGCCGTGCTGGCGATGACCCAAGAGCGCGAAGACGCGCGTCGCCCGGAGCGGACCGCGCGCGCTACGCGCTCGCGCGTCGCCGTCTCTCCGCTGACCACGCTCACGACGGACGCCGTCGACGACCAGGAAACGGCCCTCGATTCCGACTTTTCGATCGAGCAGGCGGCGCTCACCTGGTCGCATCGTCTCGACGACGACGACAATTTCTCCGAGACGCCCGGCATGCTTCGCTTCGGATCGGTCAAGGTGCAGCAGTCGATCGTCGAGCGCGTCGTCAAGGCGGCGCAAACGACCGAGATGGATCCGGCGCTGCTCATGGCCATCGCCGACAAGGAGTCGAACTTTTCTTCGACGGCGAAGGCGCGAACGTCATCGGCGAGCGGCCTCTTCCAATTTGTCGAGAAGACTTGGCTTAAGGCGGTCAAAACCTTCGGCTGGCGCCACGGCCACAGCGAGACGGCGGCGGCGATCGCCGGCGACGACGCGACGCGCGTCAGCGGTCAAAAGCGGGCGCAAATACTCAATTTGCGTAACGATCCCTATCTCTCCGCCGTTCTCGCCGCGGAAATGCTCAAGAAGGACAGCGCCAGGATCGCCGAAAAGATCGGCCGTCCGTTGACGTCCGGCGAGACCTATCTCATCCACTTCCTCGGTCCGGACGACGCCGAGCGATTCATGAAAACCGTGGAAGAGGCCCCGCATACGTCCGCGGCGGCGCTGCTGCCCAGGCCGGCGCGCGCCAATAAGCCGATCTTCTATGAGCAGCAGGGCCGCCGGCTAAAAGTTCGCTCGGTCCGAGAGGTGCATGAGGCCTTCGAGACGATGATGGACAAGCGCACCAGCCGCTATGAGGATGTCGTCGCGAAATTGCCTGGAGGCGTGACGGCCTATGCCGAGTGAGCGGCGAGTAGGGAGTGGCGAGTAGTAACTAGCTCTGCTCACTGCTCACCGCCCACTATCGCTCACTTCCCAATCATCAGATCGAGGTTCTGCACCGCCGCGCCGGCCGCGCCCTTGCCGAGATTGTCGAGCCGGGCGACGAGCAGAGCGTGACCGCGCGCTTCATTGGCGATGACGAAGACCTCCATGTCGTCGGTCCCGTTCAGCGCTAATGCGTCGAGCTTGCCGTTCTCCGGCGCTGCGTTGAACCGGACGTGTTTCGCGCCGGCGTAGTGACGCGCATAGGCGTCCGCGAAGTTTCGCGCTTTGGGCTTGCCGGGAAAGGCATCGAGCACAAGCGGAACCGAGACGAGCATCCCCTGGCGGAAATTGCCGACGGAGGGAACGAACAGCGGCCGCTCGGAAAGCTTTGAATAGGCCATGATTTCCGGCAGGTGTTTGTGCTCGAACCCAAGCGCGTAAAGCTCGAAGGCCGGCGCCTTGCCGCTCTCATAGGCTTCGATCATCTGCCGACCGCCGCCCGAATAGCCCGAGACGGCGTTGATCGTCAGCGGCTGGTCTGGTCGAATGAGTCTCGCGTCGACGAGCGGGCGAAGGAGCGCGATGGCCCCTGTCGCATAGCAGCCGACATTGGCGACGCGCCGGCTTGCGGCGATCGCCGCCGCCTGGCCTTGGCAGAGTTCCGGGAACCCGTAAACCCAGCCTTGCGCGACTCGGTGGGCGGTGGATGCGTCGAGGAGCCTCGGGCCGCCGCCGATGGCGTCGCAGAGCGCGACGGTTTCTTTTGCGGCGTCGTCCGGCAAACAGAGGATGGCGATGTCGACGGACGCGAGCATGTCGCGCTTGGCGGCAACGTCCTTTCGCTTCTCCTGCGGGAGCGCGAGGAGCGTGATGTCCGAGCGCCCGGCGAGCCGTTCGCGGATTTCGAGCCCGGTGGTGCCGGCGTCGCCGTCGATGAATACCTTCGTTGTCATGGCCCGCATCTAGCCGGTTTGAATGAAGAGAAAAAGATTGAAGGCGAGGCTCCGGCATGTTTTTGACGGGCGCCGCATTACAAAGTTGAGCCGATGATCGACAGCCCGTGCATAAAGATTTGCGAACTCGATCGGGACGACATCTGCGTCGGCTGCGGCCGCACGCGCGCCGAGATCGCCGGCTGGTCGTCGATGTCCGAAGCTCAACAGGCGACAGTGATTGAACGCGCGAAAAAGCGCCAAACGGAGAGAGATCGAGAGGAACGCGATCGATATCGGCTTCGACGCGCGAACTGAGCTTTGGCCTATGGCATGGCGCGACATTCCGATGACATCGGCGATCGGCGTCGCTCCAGTTTGCCCCGTCGAAAATTTTTAAGTGATTCCAATGGCTTGATCTCCATTGCCGGGCGCACGGTTGTCAAATGATGACGGAAGATAGATTGTAGTCGTTCGAAAAGCGCCTAGTTTCCTATGCTGAGGGCGAATTCAGTCGCGCCCGCTTCCAAGAGGAGGAGCGGTCATGGCGAAGCAGGTCGAAGAGAGAGACGGCGCGGTGCGCGCCTATGCGCTGCGATTTTTGGAGTCGCTCTATAACGCGTCGGTCTATACGGTGATCGGCTACAGCGCGCTCTTGGTCATGCTGGCGTTCATCGGTCTGGCGATCTTCATGAAAGTCATTAGCGTGCAAGAATATCATCCCTGGTAGCCGCATTCGTTGCCAAAGCGCCTGCTGATCATTGCGCATGCGCCTTCGCGCAACACCGAGCGGCTGAGGGATGCGGTCATCGCCGGCGCGCGGGGGCCCGAGATTGAAGGCGTCGAGGTCGAGGCGCTCAGCCCTTTTCTGACGACGCCCGAACATGTGCTCGCCGCGCAGGCGGTCATTCTCGGAACCACCGAAAATCTTGGCTATATGAGCGGCGCGCTGAAGGATTTCTTCGACCGCTGCTACTATCCCCTGCTGGAGGGCGCCCAGGGCCTGCCCTATGCGCTCTATATTCGCGCCGGCCATGATGGAACCGGCACGCGGCGCGGCGTCGAGACGATCGTGACCGGCCTGCGTTGGCGCGCGATCCATGAACCGCTGATCTGCCGTGGGGAATGGCGCGAGGACTTTGTCGATTCCTGCCACGAATTGGGGATGCTAGTTGCGGCTGGCCTCGGCCTAGGCGTCTTTTGAGCGAATCGAGCCGTCATCTATAGAAGCTGCGCGGGCGATCGAGCGGCGCGGAACGAAGGCTTGGTGTGGCGGGAGCGCATGCAGCGACGCGATGATTTTCTCGGCCATCCGCGCGGGCTCGCCTTTCTCTTTTCTTCCGAAATGTGGGAGCGCTTCTCCTATTACGGCATGCGGGCGCTGCTCGTCCTCTACATGGTCGAATATCTGTTGACACCGGAGCGGATGGACGTTGCGTTGGGCCTCGACGGCTTGAAGCAGGCGCTTGAAACTATCTCCGGTCCGCTCGGTCCGCAGCCTTTCGCGTCGCAAATCTATGGCCTCTACACGGGCCTCGTTTATCTCACCCCGATTCTCGGCGGCTTCGTCGCCGATCGCGCGCTCGGACGCACGCGCATGATCGTCATCGGCGCCGCGCTGATGGCCGTCGGCCATTTCATGATGGCCTTCGATCGGATGTTTCTGATTGCGCTCTTTCTCATCGCGCTCGGCTGTGGCTTCTTCAAGCCGAACATTTCGGTTCAGGTCGGCGAACTATACGCACCGAAGGACGCGCGTCGAGACCGCGCCTATTCGATCTTCTATGTCGGAATCAATATCGGCACCTTCTTCGCGCCGCTCGTCTGCGGAACCGTCGGCGAGACGATCGGCTGGCGTTATGGGTTCGCCTGCGCCGGCGTCGGCATGGTTATCGGCCTCGTGACTTACTTGATCGGTTTGCCGAATCTGCCGCGCGAGGCGCCGCCGTGCGAAAGGCGCGCGTCGACGGCGCCGACGCGCGCGCAGTTTCGCCGGTCCTTAGCCGTGCTGATGCTGCTCTTTACGCCTTCGGCGCTGTTCTGGGCCGCCTTCGAGCAGCAGGGCAATACGATCGCGCTTTGGGCGGCGCAATCCACTGACCGCGGCGTCGACTTCTTCGGATGGCGCGCCGATCTTCCGGTGACCTGGTTTCAGGCGTTCAATCCGCTGATGATTTTCCTCTTCACGCCGCCGCTCGTCGCGCTGTGGGCGCGGCTGGCGCGGTTCGGGCGCGAGCCTTCGACGATCCGCAAAATGACGCTTGGCTGTCTTGGCGTCGCCGCGAGTTATGGCGTCATGTCGCTTGCGGCCTGGACGAGCGACGGCGGCAAAGCGAGCTGGCTCTGGCTGCTCGCCTATTTCGCCGTCATTACCGTCTCGGAATTGCACTTCTCGCCGATCGCGCTGTCGCTTGTGTCGCATGTCGCGCCTGAAGGGTCGCGCTCGGCGCTGATGGGCGTCTGGTTTACCTCGATGTTTCTTGGCAATCTGCTTGCGGGATGGTGCGGCAGCCTGTGGTCGAGCCTATCAAACGCGAATTTCTTCTTGCTGATGGGCGCGCTTGGCGTCATCGGCGCGCTGATCGTCGAAGCCGCGCGGCGGCCGCTTGGCGACCTCATGTTTTCCCGCTAACGGTCTCCGCTTGCGGCCGCGAGCGCAACACCGCAGTGCGCGGACAATCGAGAACTTGCCTGACCATGCGCCCACCGAAAGCCTCAGCTCCCCAGCAGGTCGCGGCTGCCGTCATCGGCAATGCGCTCGAATGGTATGATTTCGTCGTCTACGGTTTTTTCGCTTCGGTATTGGCGCAGGCATTCTTTCCGAGCGGCAACGACGCGGCGGCGCTGCTGCTGGCGCTCGCGAGTTTCGGCGCCGGCTTCTGCACGCGGCCGCTCGGCGCGCTCTTCTTCGGATTTTACGCGGATCGCAAGGGCCGTAAGGCGGCCCTGCAACTCGTCATGTTCGCGATGACCGCCGCGGTGGCCGTCATCGCGCTCACGCCGACCTACGCGAAGATCGGCGTTTTTGCCCCTCTGCTTATCGTCACCGGCCGCTTGCTGCAGGGATTTGCGACTGGTGGAGAATACTCCAGCTCGACCTGCTTTCTCATTGAGATGGCGCCCCGTGGCCGGCGTGGTTTCTACGGCTCACTGCAAGTATTCGGGCAGGCGCTTTCGATCCTGCTCGCGACGCTGGCGGGCATCGTCGTGACGAGCCTTTTCTCGGTGGATGCGGTGAATGAGTGGGCGTGGCGACTGCCGTTTTTCGCGGGTCTGCTGATTGGCCCCGTCGGATTCTATATCCGACATCATCTCGACGAAACGCCGGCTTTCAAGGCCACGGCAAGGGCGTGCGGCGCGCAGGAGGCGTTTGTCGAACTGATCCGCCGGCGCGGCGAGAGGCTGCTCGTCTGTTTCGTCGCCACGATCGGCACGACCATCTCATTCTACGTGATCCTCGTCTATATGCCGACCTATGCAAAGACCGAGATGGGATTGACTCTTGAACAATCCTTCCTTGCCCAAGCGCCCGCGCTCCTGCTGCTGATGGCGCTGACGCCGTTGATGGGCGTTTTCTCCGACGTGGTCGGCCGGCGTCCGCTGCTGCTGGCGTCGAACGGTTTGCTTCTGCTGTGCGCTTATCCTCTCTACGTCTGGCTTCAGTCGGAACGGTCGGCTTTGGCGCTGGCGTTGGCGCAAATAGCCTTCTGCGTCATGATGTCGGGCATCTGCGGGGCGTTTTCGACGGCGCTCGCGGAGCAGTTTCCCACGCATATGCGTTCCGCGGGCCTTGCAATCCCCTACAATATCGCCGTGATGATCTTTGGCGGCTTCGCCCCGTTTATCGTCGCGTGGTTGATCGGCTTTTTCGACACGCCTGTCGCGCCCGCCTTCTATCTCATCTTCGGCGCCAGTGCGGGCGTCGTTGGCGTCGCGGCTCTGCACGAAAGACATAGGGAGTCGGATCTCGAATGACCGCCGCATTGAACCATGGCGTTCAACGATTGTTGATTGAGATTGGCGCCTGCGGCGGACCTACGACGGGAGACTTTCATGAAGAGAATTGCGGTTTTGATTGTTTCGATGGTTATGGCGCAGCAACTTTTGCTCGAGGACGCGGTCGCGCGATCCGCAAGATGCGTCGTCGTCGGCGCCGGATCGCCGCCCCATCAGGGGAAGTGCGATTTTTCGGCTGAGGATGGCGGCAGCTTTTCGATTACGCCAGTTGGCAAGCCCGCATTTGGCGGCGCGACGCTGATCAGCGTCGCCATCGTTTCGCCGGGCGTCGCTGAAGTGCGCGGACTGACCCGCGACGGGATCAATTCCCGTTGGGGAGAAGCGAAGCGTTCCAAATCCGATCCCGCTTGCTGGGTTGGCGACGACTTCAAGATTTGCGTCTACTGACCCCCCAAAAACAAAAGCGGCGCCGAAGCGCCGCTTTGAAATTTTGCCATGAAAGGGCGAAGCTTAGCGCTTCGAGAACTGGAAGCTGCGGCGGGCTTTGCGCTTGCCGTATTTCTTGCGCTCGACCACGCGGGAGTCGCGGGTGAGGAACCCTTCCTTTTTGAGCGCGGGACGCAGCTCCGGCTCGTAATTGGTCAGCGCCTTGGCGAGGCCGTGACGCACCGCGCCGGCCTGTCCCGAAAGTCCGCCGCCGGCGACCGAAACGACGAGGTCATATTGACCGGTGCGCTTGGCGACGACGAGCGGCTGCGCGAGGATCATCCGCAGCACCGGACGCGCGAAATAGGCCTCGATGTCGCGGCCGTTGACAGTGATCTTGCCGGGGCCGGGCTTCACCCACACGCGCGCGACGGCGTTCTTGCGCTTGCCGGTGGCGTAGGCGCGGCCCTGCTTGTCGAGCTTCTGGACATAGTGCGGCGCTTCCGGCGCCGGGGCGCCGGCCGACTGCAGATCGGAAAGCGAGGAAAGAGTGGTCTCGGCCATGATCAGGCGCTCCGGCTATTCTTGGCGTTCAGGGCGGCGACGTCGAGCGCCTGTGGGCTCTGCGCCTCATGCGGATGTTCGGCGCCCTTATAGACGCGCAGATTGCCGAGCTGCTTGCGGCCCAAGGGCCCGCGCGGCAGCATGCGCTGCACGGCCTTTTCGAGAACGCGCTCAGGGAAGCGCCCCTCAAGAAGAAACTTCGCCGAGCGCTCCTTGATGCCGCCGGGGAAGCCGGTGTGGTGATGATAGACCTTCTGGTCGCGCTTGCGGCCGGTCAGCACCACTTTGTCGGCGTTGATGACGATGATGTTGTCGCCATCGTCCATATGCGGCGTGAAACTCGCCTTGTGCTTGCCGCGCAGTCGCAGCGCGATGAGCGAGGCGAGGCGGCCGACGACGAGCCCGGAGGCGTCGATCAGCACCCATTTCTTTTCGATGTCGGCGGGTTTCGCCGAATAGGTTTTGCCGTACATGCGATGGAAATTCCGTTTGAACGGTGCGTTCGGATGGGGAGGGGATAGGGGATGGGAAGGGGCAGGTCAAGAGAAATCGCATATTACCAATGCCGGATTTCTCCCTGAAAACCTGGTGCCTTCATCGTGTGGTATTATAAAACCATATTATTCGCTGGCCTTCCGGAATCGCTTAACGTCGATCCCGAGCGTGGAGGGGCCAAATCCGCTCGGGAGGAGTTCGGAAATTTTCCAAGTATTTACTTTCGAGCCGTCGCCATTGGCGCAGATCACCCGCACGTCGTGGTCCGAGACCCAAGAGGCTTCATAGATCATCTGGCGGCACCGACCGCAAGGAGTCACGATGTCATGGCCGCGCGTGGGCTCGCCGGCCGGGTGACCGAGGACGGCGATCGCCACGACATCGAAATCCCCGGCGGTATTCGCCGCCGTCAGTGCGGCGACTTCGGCGCACATTGCCACGCCATAGGCGGCATTTTCGAGATTTGAGCCTTTATACGTTTTGCCTGATCGAGTTCTGACGGCGGCTCCAACCGAAAATTTTGAATAGGGGGCATAGGCGGTTTCGGCTGCCTCGGCGGCTTCCTCTAACAGGGCCCGATCTTGCGGGTCCAATTCATCTGACGTTTTCGATTTTGGCTGAGCCTGAGGCTGAGGCCGCATGGTCGGCATCCTTTTTCGCTAGGTCGATAAGACCTTGCACATTAAGCAGCAACATGACGCCGGCGACCACCGCCAGCCACCAGGCGACCTGATAAGCGAATTCGCGCATTTTGAGAATACGCTTGATTTTATGCAGTTCGACGGCGAGCGGATCGCTGCAGCCGGGTTTGACGAAGGCGAGAAAGCGCCAAAAAACCCCAACCACCGGCAAGCAGAACAATATTGAAACGATCGTGCAATAGGTTGCGTATTTGATCGCGTTCAACAGGCTCGCGTTCTCGATGTGCGACTGGATGATAATTCCGGCGACGGCCAAGATGATGCCGTCGTACTGCATGAGCGCCGCAGCTTTGCTGTCCAATATGCCCAAGAAGAAATAAAGCTTGTCGAGCAACTCCCTATTGGACAGACCGCCTGACCCGTCCTTGCAAAATTTGGCGACTTTCTGGTCGATGTCAGGCTCCGGCGTGAAGGCTTCCGCAATCAGCGACCACAACCAGCGCGTTGGTTCATGCACGCATACGTCGATGCATGTAACGAGAGATTGAAGCATTTCGGCGAAGACTTTCAGCAAAAGGTCCATGGTCGAATTCTCGGTCGTTTGAAATCGGCCAAAAAAGATACCGAAACGCACGAGATTAGCCAGGGAAAAGCCGATGTTTCTGACGTTAGAACAAGGCGCGCGGCTATCCCCGCATGACGCCCGTTGCTGCGCATCTCATTGCCGATGTCGGCGGGACCGAGGGCGCTTGCCCCTGATTCGATATTGCCATTCGTCGGCGTTAGGGCGCCAATGCAGTTCGCGCCGCGCGCCGATCGATATGGAAGGAGCCTTTTGGTTTCGCCAGTTAACCCGCGATGCAACCCAATCGCGCCAGTCGAGAATCGCTCATCCGAGCTTTGCAAACTTCGCCTGGAGCTTCGGCGAAGCTACTGATGCAGCGCTTCGCCATGCAGGGCGATGTCGAGGCCCTCGCGCTCGTCGTCGGAATTGACGCGCAGCGATGTGACCAATGAGACGATTTTGAGCGACGCCAAGGTGCCCACCACGCACCAGACGATGGTGACGCCGACGCCGATCGCCTGCACGAGCAGCTGATGCGGGTCGCCTTCCAGCAGACCGGCGACGCCGGGATCGCCCTCCGACGCGGTGATCGCGCGCGTCGCGAAGACGCCGGCGAGCAGCGTGCCCATGACGCCGCCGACGCCATGCACGCCGAAAACGTCGAGCGTGTCGTCGTAACGCAGCCGGTATTTCACCACGGTGCAGAACCAGTAGCAGACGCCGCCGGCGATCAACCCGATGACGACGCCTTGCCAGGGCAGGATATAGCCCGAGGCCGGCGTGATCGTGCCGAGTCCGGCGACGGCGCCCGACACGACGCCGAGCACCGAAGGCTTGCCGCGCTGGAGCCATTCCAGCCCGCTCCACACGAGAGCGCCGGCGCAGGCGGCGAGATGTGTCGCGACGATCGCGAAGACCGCGCGCGAATTGGCGGCAAGCGCCGAGCCGCCGTTAAAGCCGAACCAGCCGACCCACAGCAGTCCCGTGCCGATCACGGCGAGCGAGACATCGAAGGGCGACAGGTTTTCCCGCCCAAAACCGACCCGGTTGCCGAGCATGAGCGCACAGACGAGTCCGGCGACGCCCGCATTGATGTGCACGACCGTTCCACCGGCGAAATCGAGAAGGCCCATCTTCTGCAGGAAGCCGCCGCCCCAGACCCAATGCGCGGACGGCGCATAGACGATGAACAGCCACAGCGCGCAAAACAGCATGAAGGCGGAAAACCTCATGCGTTCGGCGACCGAGCCGCCGACCAGCGCGCAGGTGATGACCGCGAAGGTCATCTGATAGATCATAAACAGGATTTCGGGAATCGTCTTCGCCAGGGGGCTCACCGTATCGAGCCCGATTCCCGCGAGCAGCGCCCGCGAAGCGTCGCCGATGTAAGCGCCGTCGCCGCTGAAGGCGAGACTGTAGCCGACGCCGATCCAAAGCAGCGAGACGAGGGCGGTGGCGATGAGGCTCTGCGCCATGGTGGCGAGCACATTCTTCTTGCGCACCATGCCGCTGTAAAACAGCGCAAGGCCCGGCAGCGTCATCATCAGCACGAGCGCGGTCGCCACGATCATGAAGGCGGTGTCGGCGGCGTCGATCTTGCCTGCACTGTCTTGTGCGAAGGCGGGTTGCGCGACAACGAAGGCCGTCAGCGCGGCAGCCACCCGCGACATCATGCGGCGCAATCCGTCGCCCCCATGCTGGATGTGGAAATTCTTACTCGGGCCGCGCGCGAACGAGCTGTGCATCGATTGATCCTGATTGAAGATGGAAAGCGCTTACAGCGCCTCGGAGTCGGTTTCGCCGGTGCGGATGCGCATCGCGCGCTCCAGCGGCAAGACGAAGATTTTGCCGTCGCCGATATGGCCGGTGTAGGCGGCGCGCCTGATCGCTTCGATGGCGCGAGCGACGAGGGCGTCGGGAAGCGCGACTTCGATTTTAAGCTTAGGGAGGAAGGAAACGACATATTCCGCGCCGCGGTAGATTTCGGCATGGCCCTTCTGTCGGCCATAGCCTTTCGCTTCCGTCGCGGTCATGCCGTGCACGCCGATTTCCGTCAGCGCCTCGCGCACCTCGTCGAGCTTGAAGGGTTTGATAACGGCCGTGATGATCTTCATTTGCGCAGACATGCCCTCAACTTTGGCGAAGTGAGCGTCAACTCAGCAAACAGCGTGCCATTATGCGCATAAAATAATCGTTTTGCTTGTCGTTGGGTGGCGTGAGCCTGATCAGAGCTGAGGCGATATCTGTCCAATTATTATGCAATATGCGTAAATAGTAATCCTAAGTGAGATAGGCCGCGGCTGCCCTTAGGTTGTGGCGCTTGATAGCGGCCATGTTTACGGGTTTTGTGATGGCGCCCATAGGACGGGGGTTGATCGACCTTGCGCGGATCAACCTGGCGTAGAGGAAGCGGCGGATAGGAATGAAGCTTGAAGATTGGTCGCCAGAGGCGATCGCCATCGATTTCGTCACAAAGGAAGACTGGCCCGAGCGCCGCGCAAAGCTTCCCGAACCGACAGCCCGTCTTGCGAACCTTGCTGGATTTGAGGCTAAAGCCGGCTCCATATTCTTTGCGCCGGACGTCGGCGGCGCGCCGCGGGTCTTATTCGGGGCCGAGGGCAAGCAACCGAAAGCGCGCGATCCGTTTTTCGCCGGAAAACTCGCGGCGGCGTTGCCTAGAGGCCTTTATCGCCTTGGCGAAGGCGTCGACGCGCCAGAGCAGGCGGCGCTCGCCTTTCTTCTGTCGACCTATGCCTTCTCGCGCTACAAGGTCCGCAGGAATGAAGCGCCGCGTCTTTGCGCGCCACAGGGGGTCGACCGGGCGCGTATAAAGCGCATTGCGGCCGCCGTCGCCCTGGGGCGCGATCTCGTTAATGCGCCGACCAATGACATGGGGCCGGAGGCGCTCGCCGAAGCCGCGCTCGCCCTTGGCGCGAAGCACGGCGCCAAGAGTCGCGTCATTGTCGGTGACGCGCTGCTTGCGGAAAACTTCCCCTTGATTCACGCCGTCGGACGTGCGGCGGCTCAGGCGCCAAGACTCGTCGAATTGGAGCATGGACCTGAAGACGGTCTGCGCGTCACGCTCGTCGGCAAAGGCGTCTGTTATGACACCGGCGGGCTCGACATCAAGCCATCGAGCGCGATGGCGCTGATGAAGAAGGATATGGGCGGCGCGGCGACGGCTCTGTCGCTCGCGGCGATGCTGCTCGACGCACCGACGCCGATTCGACTGCGCGTGCTGCTGCCGATCGTGGAAAATTCGATTTCGGCATCGGCGTTTCGAACCAGCGACGTCTACCGCAGCCGCAAGGGGCTGAGCGTCGAAATCGGCAACACCGATGCGGAGGGGAGATTAATTCTCGCCGACGCGCTGGCCTATGCAAGCGAAACGCCGCCCGATCTGCTGTTCGATTTCGCCACGCTGACCGGAGCCGCGCGGGTCGCCCTCGGGCCCGAAATTCCGCCGTTTTATACTGGCGATGACGGGCTCGCGGGCGAAATCGCGGCGAAGGCCGCGGCCGTGAACGATCCGGTATGGCGAATGCCGTTGTGGGACAGGTACGACGGAGGGCTCGACGGCAAAATATCTGATCTCGTCAATGTGACGAGCGGTCCCTTCGCCGGTTCGATCACCGCCGCGCTGTTTCTGAGGCGTTTCATCGCCGACCCTGCGCGCTGGGCGCATTTCGACGTCTATTGCTGGAACCCGTCGACCAAGCCCGGCCGACCGGAAGGCGGCGAGGTGCAGGCGGCGCGCCTCCTCTATGAATTGATCGAGGCGCGCGTCGAACAATGGAAAACGAAATCGTGAGCGACAATTTCGACCGGCGGCTGACGCCCGCGCGTCCCGAAATCGCCGCGGCCTATCTCAAGGGCCGAGTAACCGCCGACCGCTACGTTGAGGGGGTGGCGATGGAGGTGCGGGATTGCGTCGTCGACCTTCGGCGCGAACCGCGTCCTGACGCCGCCGTCGACACCCAGGCGCTCCATGGCGAGCGCGTCACCGTCTATGACGAAGAGGAAGGTTGGGCCTGGGCGCAGCTTGCGCGCGATAATTACGTCGGCTGGATCGCGGCGAATACTTTGTGGCGCGAATTGAGCGCGCCGACGCATCGAGTCTGCGTGCCGCGGACGTTCATCTATCCGGGCCCGAACATCAAATTGCCGCCGCTCAACGCGCTGCCGCTCGGCGCCGAAGTCGCGATCGCCGAAGAGCGCGACGGATTTGGCGTAACGCCGGAACTCGGATTCATCTATCGCAAACATCTCGTTCCACGCGACGCCCGGGCGCCCGACTTCGTCGCGGTGGCCGAGACGTTCATCGGCGCGCCCTATCTCTGGGGCGGCAAATCCTGGCTCGGCGTTGATTGCTCGGGGCTCGTGCAAGTGTCGCTGCTGATGGCGGGGATCAAGTCGCCGCGCGACACGGACATGCAGGAGGCCGCGCTTGGCGCGCCGCTTGCGCCGGACGCGCCGCTGATGCGCGGCGACATCGTCTTCTGGAAGGGCCATGTCGGCGTCATGCGCGACGCCGCGACGCTGCTTCACGCCAACGCCACCCATATGCAGGTCACCAGCGAACCGCTGGACATCGTGCGCGCGCGCAATGAGGCGGCGGGCGCCGGGCCGGTGACGAGCGTGAAGCGCTTGCCGAAGGAAGGCGCCAAAGCAAGATGACGAAGAAGCTCTATCTGGACGATCTTCGCGTCGGGCAGCGGCTGCGATCAAAGAGCGTCACGGTCAGCGCGCAAGACATCATCAGCTTCGCGCGCGAAAGCGATCCGCAGTATTTTCATGTCGACGAAGAAGCCGCCAAGGACAGTATGTTTGGCGGCCTTGTCGCGAGCGGCTGGCAGACCGGCGCGCTGAGCATCAAGCTCCTCATCGAGTCCGCTGATCCGCCCTTGGCCGGCCCGGTCATCGGCGTCGAGGCGGACATTGCGTGGAAGCTGCCGGTGCGGCCTGGCGACTCCTTGCGCGTCGAGGCCGAGGTCACACGAATCGTCTTTCCGCGCCGCCATGTCGATCGCGGCTTTGTTTCGATGAATATAATGACCTACAATCAGCGTGACGAAGTCGTTCTCACGCAGAGCGTCAAAATCCTGGCTTTCCGCGATCCGAGCCGCGCCGCTTCAAGCGCAAAACGAGAAACGCCAGTTGCAGGGTCATTTCCCGTTGGCTGAATCGCCCGAAATCGGCGCCGCCTCATTGCGGAAGGCCGCCGCGAAGAGCGCGCGGGTGTAATCGCTCTTGGGTTCGGCAAACACCTGCGTCGCTGGTCCTTCCTCGACCACCTTGCCGTAGCGCATGACGATGAGATGGGCGGCGAGCGCTTTCACGACGCGCAGATCATGGCTGATGAACAGATAGGCGAGCGAGCGGCGGCGCTGGAGGTCGCGCAAGAGGTCGATGATCTGCGCCTGCACCGACATGTCGAGCGCCGAGGTCGGCTCGTCGAGCACCACGAATTTGGGTTCGAGCACCATGGCGCGGGCGATGGCGATGCGCTGCCGCTGGCCGCCGGAAAATTCATGCGGATAGCGGTCCATCGTCGAT
This sequence comes from Methylocystis sp., assembly GCF_050246715.1. NCBI lineage: Bacteria > Pseudomonadati > Pseudomonadota > Alphaproteobacteria > Hyphomicrobiales > Methylocystaceae > Methylocystis > Methylocystis sp. The sequence goes on along the minus strand of NZ_JBFWVN010000042.1, from coordinate 6,652 downwards.
GGATCGAGCCCGGTTTCCTGCAAAGCGCGCGCGACGATTTCGCGGCGCTGGTCGAGGGTGAGGTCGGGCCGCTGGACAGTGAGCCCCTCGGCGACGATTTCCGCCACCGACATGCGCGGCGAGAGCGAGCCATATGGGTCCTGAAACACGATCTGCATGTCGCGCCGGAGCGCGCGCATATCGTTGACGCTCTTGCCGTCGATGCGCTGTCCCAAGAAAACGACCGGCCCATCCGAGCGGATGAGCCGCAGCATGGCGAGCGCCAGCGTCGTCTTGCCGGAGCCTGATTCGCCGACAACGCCAACCGTGGCGCCTTCGCGCACCTCGACGGTGACGCCGTCGACCGCCTTCACATATCCCACCGTCTTACGCATGAAGCCGCGCTTGATCGGAAACCAGACGCGCAGTTCGTCGGCCGAGGCGACGACGCGCGCTTCACTGTTTTCGACGATTGGCGCGCCCTTGGGCTCCGCCGTGAGCAGCGCCTTGGTGTAGGGATGCTGAGGCGATGAGAAGACCGTTTCGACATCGCCCTGCTCGACGATGTGGCCTTTCTGCATGACGCAGACCGTATCGGCGAACCGGCGCACGAGCTGGAGGTCATGGGTGATGAACAGCATCGCCATGCCGTAGGTTTCTTGCAGGCGCTCCAGCAGCGCCAGAATCTGCGCCTGCACGGTGACGTCGAGCGCCGTCGTCGGCTCGTCGGCGATGAGGAGATCGGGCTTGTTGGCGAGCGCCATGGCGATCATGACGCGCTGGCGCTGGCCGCCGGAGAGTTGATGCGGATAGGCGTTGAGGCGGGCCCGAGGGTCGGGGATGCCGACTTCGCCGAGAAGCTCGACAACCCGTCCGCGCACGGCGTCTTCGCCACGCATGCCATGCAGTTCGAGAATCTCCGCGATCTGCCGCTCGATCGTCTGCAACGGATTGAGCGACGTCATCGGCTCCTGAAACACCATGGTGATGCGCGCGCCGCGCACCGCACGCAGCCGATGGTCGTCGATCCCGAGCAAGTCTTCGCCATCGAACAGCGCCTTTCCCGACGCCATTGCGCCGGGAGGAAGGAGGCGCACGATGGAGAGCGCGCTGATCGACTTGCCGGAGCCGGACTCGCCGACGAGCGCGAGAGTCTTGCCGCGCTCGAGCGAGAAGGAGACGCGATCGACCGCCTTGGTCTCGCGCCCGCCTTGCCGAAAGGAGACCGAGAGATCGCGAACGTCGAGGAGGGGGGAGGGAATTGCTTCTACGATTTTCATCGGCGCTACGCCCCTCCAGACCAGTCGGCGAGAATCCGATCGACTCCCTCCTGATCAGGGTAGACGATCGACATGCCTGCCGGCGTCCTGATGCGTCTGTCGCCAGTCAGAAAATAGGCGCATCCTGTCTGAACCGCCGTCACGATGTGTATCGCGTCGAGCAAACGATGCGGCGCGGCCTGACGAAGATCAGCGGTATCCATAAGCACGTCTCGTGTGACAGGGCGCAAATCAATCAGCTGACTGCTGACCAGCAGGTTAAGGTAAAGCGGTCGCCTGACCGGAAGCGGGAAAGCGTCTTCGCGTAAAGCTGGAGCACGCAATTCCGCGAGCGTAAGTTCGCTTGTCACGGCAAAGCGCGGGCTGTCGCGCAATGCCGCCAGCAAATCCTGCACGGGCTTTGCCTGTTCGGCTGAAAATTCGAAGCCCTTGATGAAAGCGTTCGTGTCGATATAAACGAGCGGAGCAGACAAGTTATAGTGAGCCCCGCTCTTCCCGGATCGCGTCGATATGCGCGATTACTTCATCCATTGAAGCATAAACGTCACGACGCATCGCGAACATTTCTTCAAGGGACATTATCCGTTCCGGTTGCTCTTCAGTTTCCACGGTGATCGTCACTTCCGCGTTCGGATCGATGCCGACGCGAAGTTCCTCGGGTAGTTTTGCCGCCGGATAGTGCAGCTTGACGATCTTGTTCATCGCTTCGTCTCCGTTAGCGTCCCTCGCGGACGATGACGAGGCTGGCCAGAAGCTTTTAACACGTCCTCACCGGAAATTCTTCCTCGGATCGAAGGCGTCGCGGACCGCTTCGCCGACAAAGACCAGGAGCGACAGCATCAGCGCGATGATGGCGAAGCCGGTCAGTCCGAGCCAAGGCGCCTGCAGATTGGATTTTCCCTGCAGCAACAGTTCGCCAAGCGAGGGCGAGCCCGGCGGCAGGCCAAATCCTAGAAAATCCAGCGCCGTCAGCGTCGTGATCGACGAATTGAGAATGAAGGGCAGAAAGGTCAGCGTCGCCACGGTGGCGTTGGGCAGGAGATGCCTCACGATGATCCGGAAATTGCTGAGCCCGAGCGCCCGCGCCGCGTTGACATATTCGAAATTGCGGGCGCGCAGGAATTCGGCGCGAACGACATGCACCAGCGAGACCCATGAAAAGAGCAGTAGAATGCCGAGCAGCACGAAAAAGCCCGGCGTCAGGAAGGATGAAATGATGATCAGCAGATAGAGTTGCGGCAGCGACGACCAGACTTCGATGAAGCGCTGAAACACGAGATCGACGCGTCCCCCGAAATAGCCCTGAATCGCGCCGGCGGCGACGCCGACGATCGAGGAGATGGTCGCCAGGATCAGGCCGAACAGCACCGAGATTCGAAATCCGTACAGCAGGCGGGCGACGACGTCGCGGCCCTGATCGTCGGTGCCGAGCCAATTATATTCGAGCGCCGCGCAGCCGCGATTTGGCTGGCCCGGCCGCAGACCCTTGGCCGCCGCGACCTCGCATTGCTTTTGCGTCAGCATCCAGGTCGGCGGCGAGGGCGCCGGCGTCGGCAGCTCCAGATTATGCGTGTCATAGGAGAAGCGGATCGGCGGCCAGAGCATCCAGCCATGCGCCTTGATCTCGTCGGCGATGACGGGATCGCGGTAATCGGTGCGGGCAAGAAAGCCGCCGAATTTTTCTTCCGGATAGGAGACGAAGGCCGGAAACAGCAACTCGCCCTTGTACCATGCCAGAATTGGGCGGTCGTTCGCCAGGAAATTCGAGCCAAGCGACATGACGAAGAGCGTCATGAAAATCCAGAAAGACCAATAGCCGCGCTTGTTCGCCTTGAAACTTTCGAGGCGGCGCCGGTCGAGCGGCGTGAGCCGCAGCCACCCTTCGCGATGGATGGGCGGGGCCAGATGAGAATTTGCTTCGATCGCTGCGTTCGCCATCACACCTCGCGCGTTTCGAAATCGATGCGCGGATCGATCCAGGTGTAGGTGAGATCGGAAATGAGATTCACCACGAGTCCGAGCAGCGCGAATATATATAGATTGGCGAAAACAACGGGATAGTCGCGGTTGACGATGCTCTCGAAGGAGAGATAGCCAAGTCCGTCAAGCGAGAAGATCGTTTCGATCAGCACCGAGCCGGTAAGGAAGGCATGAACGAAAGCGCCGGGGAAGCCGGCGATGACGATCAGCATGGCGTTGCGAAACACATGGCCGTAGAGCACGCGCCGCTCGGTCAGGCCCTTCATGCGCGCCGTCTGGACATATTGCTTGCGGATTTCGTCGAGGAACGAATTCTTCGTCAGAAAGGTCTGCGTGGCGAAGGCGCCGAGCGTCATCGCGGTGACCGGCAGGACGATATGCCACAGATAATCCTTCACTTTGCCGATCAGCGACAGTTGCCAGAAATCGTCCGAGGTGAGGCCGCGCAGCGGGAATATCTGCCAGAACGAGCCGCCCGCGAAGAGCACGATCAGCAGCATCGCGAACAGAAAACTTGGAATCGCATAGCCGATGATGACGGCGTTCGACGTCCACATGTCGAATTTCGTGCCGTCGCGCACCGCCTTGGCGATGCCGAGCGGAATCGATATCGAATAAGAGAGAAGCGTCATCCACAGACCAAGCGAAATCGAGACGGGAAGCTTTTCGCCAATGAGCTTGATAACGCTTTCGTCGCGAAAATAGCTGCGACCGAAATCGAACATCGCGTAATTCTTCACCATCAACAAGAACCGCTCCCAGGCCGGCTTGTCGAAGCCGAACTGCTTTTCGAGTTCCGCGATGAATTTCGGATCGAGCCCCTGAGCGCCGCGATATTTCGCGGCGGATTCCGCCGCCATCGTGCCGGTCTGGCTCGCGCCGCCCTGTCCGACGTCGCCGCCGCCGCCGGAAAAGCGACCCGTGGCGCCGACATCGAAGCCTTGCAGCTGCGCGATGATGCGTTCGACCGGACCGCCCGGCGCGAACTGCACGATCGCGAAAGAGATGAGCATGATGCCGAGGATCGTGGGGATCATCAGCAGCACGCGGCGGGCGATATAGGCTCCCATGCGTCTAGCGTCCCGTAAAGTTGATCTTGCGCGCTTTCTCTTCGTCCCACCACCAGGTCCACAACACGCCGGTGTCGAACTTCGGCGCGCGCTCGGGCTGTCCAAACAAATCCCAATAGGCGAAACGATGCACGGGATTGTACCAATGCGGAATCCAGTAGCGCTGGGCGCGTAGCGCCCGATCGAGCGCCCGGCAGCAGATGATGAGCTCTTCGCGGGTTTGCGCCTGGAGCGCCTTCTCGACCAGCGCGTCGATCGCCGGATTGGAGACGCCCGCGAGATTGCGCGAACCTGGAACATTGGCGGTCTTCGAGCTGAAATAGGCGCGAAGCTCCTCGCCAGGATTCCAGGCCATCATCAGCACGTCGTGCACGATATCGAAGTCAAAATCCTCAAGGCGCTGTTTATATTGCGCGGCGTCGACGATGCGGATATGCGCATTGACGCCGAGAAGCTTCAAATTCTTGATGAAAGGCTGCGTGTGGCGCTCGAAGACGTTGGAATTGTCGAGAAATTCGAATTCGAGCGGCGTCCCGTCAGGCAAGCGCAAGACGCCGTCCTGACGCGTGCAGCCGGCAGCGACAAAAAGATCATTGGCCTTTTTGAGCAGAACGCGGTCCTGTCCGGTGCCGTCGGAGACGGGCGCGACGAAAGGTTCGCCGAAAACTTCCGCGGGAAGATCGGCGCGATAGGGTTCGAGCAGCGCCTTTTCCTGTTCGCTTGGCAGGCCCTTGGCTTCAAGATCGGAATTTTCGAAATAGGATGAGATGCGCTTATAGGCGTCATACATCAGATTGCGGCTGGTCCATTCATAGTCGAAGGCGTAGCCGATCGCTTCGCGCACGCGCGGGTCGCTGAATTTCTTGCGACGCGTATTGAAGAACCATCCCTGAATCTGCGGAATGTTGTTGTTGGGCGTCGTCGTTCGCTTGACGCGTCCTTCCTTGAAGGCGGGAAAGTCATAGCCGGTCGCCCAGACGCGGGCGATGTTTTCCTCGCGCTCGGTGAAGGCGCCGGCCTTGAACGCCTCGAAGGCCACTTGGCTGTCGCCGAAATATTCAAAGCGGATAACGTCGAAATTGCCTTGGCCGAGCGCGATCGGCAGATTTTTCGCCCAATAGTCGGGATTGCGATCATAGGCGATGTAGCGTCCTTGCTCGAAGCCGCCGACCTTATAGGGCCCCGAGCCGAGCGGCGGCTCCAGCGTCGTCGCTTCAAAGTCCCGGTCTTTATAATAGGCGCGAGAGAAGATCGGCTGACCGACGACGCTTACCGGCAGATCGCGGGTGCGTTCGGGAGCGAAGCGCACGACAAGAATGTCGTCCGCCTCGGCTTCTGCGCTGACGAGATCGCGCAGCATCTGGCTGATGACGGGATGGCCCTTGCTCTTGAGGATATTGAGCGAAAAGGCCGCGTCATGCGCCGTCAGCGGCGAGCCGTCGTGAAAGCGCGCCTCTTTACGCAAGAGGAACGCGTAGGTGAGCTTGTCGGGCGAGATGCGCACCTTCTTGGCGACGAGACCGTAATAGGCGTCGCGTTCATCGAGGCTCTGGTTCATCAGGCTGTCGAAGACGAGCGACATTCCGGTCGCCGGATTGCCGCGCAGAATATAGGCGTTGAAACTGTCGTAAGTCGGGCTTGCCGGCGACAGCGCCAAGGTTCCGCCCTTGGGGGCTTTCGGATTGACATAGCCGAAATGCTTGAAGTCGGCGGGCTCGCCGAGGTCGCCAAAGGTCGAGAGGCCGTGGCTCTCGATTTCGCCCTTCGCGAGAGGGCCAAAACGGTTGTCGGCGGGGGCTGGCGTTGCTGTCTTTGCCAGAGCGCCCGGAGCGGCCAGGGCGGCGGCGCCGGCGCCGATGAAAGAACGGCGAGACAGACGAATGCGCGTTAGATCGACGATCTTGGAATGAGCCAAAAGTGACCTCAGGTGGAGAGGGCGCGGCCGGCCGCCGTCAGCGAGCCGCATTATGTCGGTTTTTGGCGGCTTCGCTAGCGGCGCTTTTTGAGCCTTCAGGTTGCGTTGGCGATTTCTAGCAAAATGCGCGACAAGCGCGCCAGAGGACTTGAAAAATGGGCAGTGTCTAAGTTTAAATTTTGTCTTGCGACCTGTAGTAGCCGCTCCGGTGAGCGGAGGAGGAAACGCTTGATTTGATTAAGCTTGGACGTTCCGGGCAAGTCCTTGTCGGAAACCGCAGATTGGCGCATATTCGCGTTTGGGCCTAGAGGGTGTTATGCACCTTGCATGATGTTTGCGGCGCGTTTGAGCATGAGGCAGACGAAGGCGACTACGTGGAATCCTGCCAAGGTCTCGGCATAACGCTCATAGTCTTTTACTAGCCTTCG
>NZ_JBFWVN010000041.1:0-33705 GCF_050246715.1 Methylocystis sp. | reverse complement strand
ATTCGCATAATGTGGATTATGGAACCAAAACAATGCGTTACGAAGATTATGCGCGAGCTAATTTGCATTAGCTAGGTTTTTTGGCGACTGTCTCGGCGCAGTCAGAAGGCGCTCACCTTTGCCGAGCCGGGCGGCGGAATTGCAGGACACGCCCTGAAGGCTTCCGGCTCAATTTGAAACTCGCTTCGCTGGCGCTCGCAATGATCATCCGGCTAAGGGAGCTAACGGTCGCCATCACGCGTGGCGTAGCTTGTTCTTATTCGACGTTCGCTTGCCGAAGGCGTGCGCGTACCAGCCCGCGCCGAGGGCGAGCGTCACGACGGTCGTGATGGCGACCGCGCGCCAGGCGCGCAGGAACTCTTCGCCGACCGAGAAAGCGAAACGGGCGTTGTATTCCTTTCGCCCGTCTTCGCTGCGCGCCCGCACGAGCGCCACGTAGTCGCCCTTCTTCCTGAAGTCGTGTTCGAGCTGGATTACGCCGGTCTGGAACTGCGCGGGCGGCAGGTAGGCTTCGTTCGGCGCGGCCTCGTCGTCACCCTTCGGGTCCGCCTCAACGATACGGATTTCCACCATCGTGTCCCGCAATTCGTCCTGCATCGTGTCGACTACGATGGTCGTCGGTCCCGTCTCGGGAATGTCCTCGCAGAACTCGCTTCGCGATTGCGTCGGCTGATAGAAGGTGAAGGTGATGACGTTCGGGCCCATCTGGGCCGAGCATTCCCGAACCTTCTGGAACGCCTTGGCGGAATCCCGGCGCACCGCCTGCGCGTTCGCGTGGGCGACCAAGTTGATCGCCGCGAGGAGAATCAACAGGAGCCTCATCATGAGCATGTCTCCACTGGCTTTCCGACACCGAGTCTCAATATTGGAGAATGCCGCAACTTTGGGCCTGGCGTCCATCGCCTCCCGTCGCCGAAGGCGACGAGAGGTGACGAAATGATCTCGAATCTGAGAGTTTTCGAACGCCTCCGCACCACGCCGTCGCTCGTTAGGAGGTCCGAACATGGCGCAGCGCGAAGAGCTACAAGCTTTACGCGCCCGTCAGCAATTCAACGCCTTCCTTGCCGATGACGCGATGGATGTTCAGCAGGAGCTGGATCACCACTCCGAACACGCCAAGCGCCATCCAGCCGAAGAACACGAAGCCCCAATGCAGCGGGGCGACGAACAGCTCTTCCATGAACCAGAAGGTATGGCCCCATTCATTCAGGCCGACGTTCGGAATGATCATGAAGGGTCCGATCGAAACGATCAGATAGGCGACCGAATAGCCCTTCGAGAAGTAGGGGATTCGCGTCTTCGCATGGAAGAAGCAGCCGATCGCCATGATCGAGTAGATCGGATAGCTCATGTAGAACTCGATGATGTGCGAGGGGGTGAAATCCGTGTCGCGTATCACCGTCATGTGCCAGGTGCCGTCCTGCTCGGTGAAGAACGACGCGCCCCAATAGATCGCCGCCGCATAGACGACGAGCCAGGCTGCATTGTCGGCGATGGCCTTCATTTCCTGACGCGGGGTCACGGTCGACATGTCACGCTCGCGCGTCTTCCAGAGCCAGCCGGCGAGGCCGATGCCCGAGATGAGCTCCAGCGGAATTTCCGTCCACAGAATGCTCATCCAATAGGTCTGGAACTCCGGCGCGAATGAATCGAGGCCAGCCCGCCAGCCGTAAATCTGCTCGTAAATGCGAACGACCAAATAGAACCCGTTCAGAACGGCCAGGCCGATCCACATCCCTCTCAAATCTACGATTGGCTCGGCGCGCTCTAACGCCCCTACCGCGGATTGCGTAGCTTCGCTCATCTTTCTCTCCTTCAGTTCAACCGAAAAGCGACAATATTTTTTCGGCGGCCTTTAGGATTGCGCGCAAAGCGGCGTGTCGCAGCGCGCCGGATGAGACATTAGTCGGGCAATATCGGACAGCGACAACGCTGTCCGCACGAGGCCACAACCCGAGTGCAACGGCGGGCGATCGCGCGCGTTTTGCAGTGACGTTACGCCCCGAGGGGCTTACGTGACGCGGAAACTGTTTTTGCGCCCTTGCGCCCATCTCCGATAGGCGCCTGGCGTCATTCCTGAGTATCGAGAAAACGCGCGCCGAAAACTCGCTTCGTCAGCATAGCCGGCGCTCGCCGCCAAGCGCTTGACCGAGTGCGTCGTCGTTTCGAGTAGGGTTCTCGCGGCTTCAAAGCGAACGCGTTCGATGAAGCGCTTCGGCGTCTCTCCTGACGCGCGCTCGAGATGGCGGTGCAATGTTCGAACCGAAGTGCCGAGTCCGCGGGCGAGGCCCAACACCGTCAACGGCGCGTCGCCGGCCTGCCGAATAATGTGTTCAGCCTTGAGTAGAAACGGGTCTGACGCGGCCAGATGACCGGGTGGAACATAGGTCGATTGGGTTGAGGGAACAGTGTCGACGACCGTGAAGTCGGCGGCGATTTTGGCGGCGGAGGCGCCGTACAGCGCTCGTATCACGTGAAGACAAAGATCTATCCACGACAGAGGGCCGCCAGCTGTGACGACGCGGCTATCCTCGAGCAGCGGAGCGCCCCATTGGGCGTCGGCGCGTGGGTAACGGTCCCTCAACTCGTCGTGTCGCCACCAGGTGGTCGTGCAGCGCCGGCCATCGAGGAGGCCGGCTTCGCCGAGCAAGAATACCCCGCTGCACGAGCCGCATACCAATGCGCCGAGCGCATGTTGGCGCCGCAACCAGGCGGCGGCAGCGGCGACCGACGCTGCGCCGAGAAAACGGTCGCCGTCGTCACTCAGGTAGCCCGGAACAATCACGGCGCTCGCAGGATCGGCGGTAACGCTCCCATCCACTTTTAGCCGGCGGCCGCTGCTGTCCTGGATCGGCTGTCCATCGAAACTCGCCGTAGAGACGCTGATCGGCTCGCGATTTTGGTCCTTGGAAATCGTGGACCAGGCGAGCTTCAGCATGTCCACGGTGCCGATCAAACCGGCGCCAAGGCAACCGTCGTAACCGAGGACGATAACTTCCATGGTCGAGCCCGTTGCAGCCCTAAGCGGCCCGTCCTCAGCGGCGGTCACCCGCTGACGAGTTCAGGGGCGGCCGGGAGTTTATCGGCAAGAACGTCTATCTTCTCGATCGAGGGCGGCTTGGCAAGAAGTTCCGGCGCTTTGGCCATCAGTGCTTTCGCGACTTCGCCGGAAAGATGCGCCGCGCGTCCCTTTTCGTCAGGAAAAACATCAAAGATGGCGAAGGTCGAAGGCCCCGTGCGAACCGCAAACCATGCGGTCGTGTCGGGCTCGGCCTCAACCAGTTCTAAGGCGCCGATGAGAAACTGCGCGAGCTGCATTTCTTTTCCGGGTTGCGCCTCGAGCGTCACAAATAATCCGACCTTGGTCATCGCCCTACTCCCGCTGGTTGTGCGCCTCTTTGCCGCCCAAGCGCTTGTAGGCGGCAAAAAACTCTCTGAGAGAAAAAGCCGTAATCAATCCCGCCGTCGCGAGACTGGCGGCGAGGAGAAAGCTGTTGCCGCCCACGCCTGCCGATTCATCGGCGATCGCGTCGCTTACGACGTAATAGGCGCACGCCCAAACAACGGCGATCCAAACCAAGACGCCCGCCGCATAAAGGGCGTCAACATTGATCCACTGGCTTCTGGCGTGTTGTTCTGACGCTTTGACCATCGCAGCCTCCGCAAATCAGGAATGAGGATTGGCGTGACGCGATCGTGCGTTGCAACGCCGTGCGCCGCATGGTGCCAGTTCTGCCAAAAACGGTGCAGAACGCGCCACCGCGAACTCTGGCCTCGAGTCTGCTTCTGCGGCTCCAAAGCCTTCAGGCGATGTCGGTATCGCGATAAAACCTTTCCCAAATCGCATCTTCGTGACACGGGCACAACAATGCGACCGGGTCTACGAACGCACCAGCGTCATCATCACGACCAATCTCCGCTTCGCCAAATGGGCCTGCGTCTTCGGCGAGCGGACGTTTTCATGATGCCTCCTTTCTCGAACGCCTCATGCGCTGGAGATGGGTGCGAAGCCTTATTGAATTGCTCGATTGAGAGGTCGATTTGCTAAGGCTCGCCCTTTGTGAGCCGATGGGTTAACAGTCCACGAGCGAGGTAATTGAGAATCGTTTGCAGCATCACGCCGAGCGTGGCCGCGGTGCCCTGGATGGAGTAGCTGTCATCAGGCCGCTCCTGCGGGCTCGCGTCGGCTGTGCAGCCGCGCGCCCCGACAAAACCCTCTCGATTCAGAGTTTCCGCGATCGCCTTGTCCACCTTGTTGGCGGCGTTGAGCTCCGCCGACGCAGCACGTCGATATCAAAGTAGTCGCGGCAAGTGTGAACTTGCCTCTTTAGCAATGCTCACTGGTTGCGCCGGTCTGCCAGACAACCTTCAGCCATACCTGACCATGCGCCCGCTTCTGATCGAGAATTGCTTCGCGAACGATGAATCGCAAAAATGCGTTCTTGGTCGGCAGGTGATGTTGTGGCCGCGCGCCAAATTCTCGGCAGGTTTTCGCTGAGCGCCTGCAGCGAGGCAGCATCTCCACCGCTTCCGACCCACACGAGTGATAGTTGATTCCTTAAGCCTGTCAGAGAAACATTATCACAACTGTCGGGGGTGATCGGTCGCGTATGCAATTCCCAAAAAGGTTATCGTGCTACGGTAGCAATTCCCGACGAAGAGCGAGGGCGACGGCGTGAGGCAGCGTCGATGCGCCGAGCTTTCGCCGGCCATTGTCGAGATGAAACTTCACCACGCGCGGCGTAACGCGCAAAATCGTCGCCATCTCTTGCATCGTCTTTCCCAAAGACGCCCATCCGAGGCATTGCCGTTCTCTAAACGTTAACACGACGTTGTCGCCATCGAGCTCCAACGGATCCGACATTCTGGCTTTTACGTGAGCATGGTAACTGACCCCCATCATCTGCAGCAGATCTTTTGAGTTCTCCGTGAGACGATCGAACGCGGGACTGTGATCGTCGGCCGCAAACGTGAAGGCGCCGAAGCGGCCGTAGCCTGCAGCAATAGGAACGGTCACTCCTGCTCTGATGTTGAAACGAAGCGCTTCATCGAGGAAACGACGTTCTTTCATTGATCGCGTCGCCGCCATGTCACTCGCATCCCACGGAAATGCGGGGCCAAGAGTACGCGCCTGACGAAGCACAGGATCGATATGTTGATATTGCTCGTCGCAATAGCGATCCGCCCAGCTCTTTGGATAGGACGTGACGACAGTGGGGTCGCCGTCACCTCCTTCGAAATAGGCAAACCATCGAAAGCCCAGCGCATGCGCAGCGCGATCACCGACACGTTGGAATTCCTCCCTCGTGTTCGCAATGTACACGGCGTCGATGAACTCATGGAATGCTCTTTCAGTCTTTTTCATTTGGCCTCCAACCGCATACAAATGCTAAATTTTTTGCCCCTCGAGAGACGAGCGAGACAGATGCTTGGCCGTCTATTGTCCTGATGGGGCGACTTTTGGGCGGGACTTGAGCATTTACCCACAGCCGCCCTGTCTAAAGTGGCAGGTTCCATACCGAATCCTCCTGCTGCATTGCTCGCGCGGCCTCAACTCCACAGCTGGAGACGATTCGAAAATGAAACTGATCGCACCCCGTGTCTTTTTTTTTGATCTTCGCGCTCACAGGCGAACGCATGCGATGCGCGCCTTCATCCGTCGCGCAGTCGCGAAATAGCGGCCCCTCGCCTGATTCGAAGAAGCCAAAGGCTCGGTAATCTCGACCGGCGCTTTCAAAGAGGACTCCTGGATATGGATCCTGCCGCTTTCGCCGCTCTCCTTGAACGTTGCGCGCCGGGAGCGGCCATCGAGCCGCTGACGGCGATCGTGCGCCAAATGAGCTCCTTCGAGCCGCTCTTGATCACGATCGATGGAAGGAAGCCGATTTCCGTTCAGGCGACCAGTCTCGAGGAAGGCGTTCAACTGGCGAGCGAAGCGACAGTCGCCGGACAAAACGTGCGAATCGGTCTCGCTCAACTCGGTCCCGAAGAAAGGAAACAAGCTGGACTGACGATTTCTGCAAGCTTCGACGCTTGCAAGCATGCCGCCGGCCTTCACGCATTGTACCAAGCGCGACTCGAGGCAGCGCGCACACGGGTAGGCGATCCCGAAAAGGCCGCGGCGTCCGTCGTCGCGAGCCTTGTCGAAAAAGAATTGCGCGCGGCGCCCGAGATTGCGGCGCGTCCACAGGCGGGCCCGCCCGTAGGCGGATCCGCAGCGGAACGCTCCTCGGCGAACATGTCGCCCGTCGAGCAGCGTTCAACCCTCGACGTATATCGGTCCGGCCGCGGCGCTTCGCTTTTTGTCTATGAGCGCTGAATGACCGCTCTCTCGTTTCACTCGGTCTAATGACGCGCGGCCCATCCGCCGCGAGCCTAATTGGGAGTCTCTGATGTCTTCTCTTCGCAAATCCTCCGCGCTTCTCTGCATGGGCCTCATTATCAGCATCGGCCTCGTTGAGCCGGCGTTTGCGCAATCAGCAAACATCGAGGGCGTGCTGCAAAACATCGTCACCATGCTGACCGGCAATGTCGCGCGTCTCTTGGCGACCCTTGCCGTGATCATCGTCGGCGTCGCCTGGATGTTCGGCCATCTCGATTTGCGCAAGGCTGCTTATGTGGTGCTCGGCGTCGCCATCGTCTTCGGCGCCTCAGAAGTGGTTTCGACGCTGACTGGCGGTCACTGATGATGGAGCAACCCCGCCTGACGGAGGACATGTTATTTCTCGCCTGCACGCGCCCGGCTATGATCGCAGGGGTCACCATGGAGGCTATGGCCTTCAATATGATTTTCTCCTGCATCCTTTTCCTCGCCGCCGGGAGCATCCTTTACGGCCTCGTCGCGCTCCCGATCCACGGCGTTAACCGGATTATCTGCCGGCATGATCCCAACATGTTCCGCATTCTTCTTGCCTGGCTCGAGACGCGTGGGCGGATGCGCAATGCTTCGTTCTGGGGCGGCTCATCCTGCACGCCGCTGCGGCTCGTGAAGCCCTATCGAGCGAAAGACTTCGCCCATGCGTAAGGCGGCGATCAAAGCGCGCGAGCTCGAACCCGACGTCTATCTGCCGTTCGTGCGGCACGTGAACCAGACGGTTATCAGACTCTCGACGCGCGCGTTGATCACGATTATCCGCCTCGACGGGGTTTCGTTCGAGACCGCCGCGAACGCCGATCTCAACGATCTCCATACCAAGCTCAATCTGACGCTGCGCAATCTCGCCGACGAGCAGCTGGCGCTTTGGACGCATCTCGTGCGCCGCCGCTCGATGGATTACCCCGAAGGAAAATTCCGTTCGTCCTTCGCCGCGGCGCTTGACGCTCGTTATCGCGAACGGCTGCAAAGCGAACGGCTCTTTCGCAACGATCTTTATCTCACGCTCGCCTGGCATCCAGGACGCGCTGCGACCGACGCCGCCGCCGACTTCTTCAAACGGCTCGGCCGCGCGGACCGCATCGCAGCCGAAGTCGACACTGAGGCCTTGAAACGGCTCGGCGACGCCGCGCGCGACATCGTGGCGGCGCTCGAGCGCTATGGCGCCCGTCCATTGGGGCTCATCGAGCGTAAGGCGCTCATCTTTTCCGAGCCGATGGAGTTCCTGCACGCCCTCGCCTCCGGCGAATGGCTGCCAACGCCCTTGCCGCAGGGGCCGATCGGGTCGGCGCTTTATACGAACCGGGTCATTTTCGGGCGCGAAGCCCTCGAAATTCGCCGCAGCGGCGATTCGCGCTTCGCCGGCATGTTCGGGATCAAGGAATATCCGGCTTCGACCAAACCCGGGCTCCTGAATGGCCTACTCTCCCTGCCGTTCGAGCTCGTCCTGACGCAATCCTTCGCCTTCCTGTCAAAGGCTGACGCCAAGACGGTGCTGACGCGCAAGCAGAACCAGCTGGTTTCTGCGCGCGATCCCGCCGCCTCGCAAATCGAGGAGTTGAGCGACGCCCTCGACGATCTCGAATCGAACCGCTTCGCGCTTGGCGATCATCATCTTTCGGCGCTCGCCTACGCCGAGACGCCGAGGCAGCTTGCAGATCACATGAGCCTGGCGCGGCGGGCGCTCGCCGACGCCGGCGCGGTCGCAGCGCGCGAAGATTTAGGGTTAGAGGCGGCCTATTGGGCGCAGCTCCCCGGCCTTTTCAAATACCGCGCCCGGTCCGGCGCCATCACCTCACGCAATTTCGCGGCGTTCTCCCCCTTCCACACCTATCCAACCGGCAAGCCAGACCGAAACCATTGGGGACCGGCGGTCGCCATGCTCGAGACCGCCTCCGGCTCGCCCTATTATTTTTCCTTCCATCACGGCGACCTCGGCAACACTTTCATCTGCGGCCCCTCGGGGTCGGGCAAGACGGTGGTGCAGAATTTTCTGCTGTCGCAGGCCGAGCGGCTGGGCGCTTCTTACGTCTTCTTCGACAAGGACCGTGGCGCCGAGATTTTCGTGCGCGCCGCCGGCGGAACTTACCTGACGCTGCGCAACGGCGTTCCGACGGGCTGCGCGCCGCTGAAAGCGCTGGAGCTGACGCCGGCCAATCTCTCTTTCCTCGGCCAGCTGATTCGCAAGCTGGTCACGCCCGACAACCGGCAGCTGACGGTCGCCGAAGAAGAGCGAATCGATTCGGGGTTGCGAGCGCTCACCCGGCTTCGGCCGCAAGAGCGCTCGCTCGGCGCGTTGCGGGCGTTTCTCGGCCAGCAGGACCCGGAAGGCGTCGGCGCGAGGTTAGAGCGCTGGCAACAAGGCGGCGCGCTCGGCTGGGCGCTCGACGGCGATGAGGACGAGATCGGCCTCAATTCCCGTGCCATTGGCTTCGACATGACCGAGCTTCTCGATCATGCGACCGTGCGGACGCCGCTGATGATGTATCTCTTCCATCGCGTCGAGCGGCTCATCGATGGCCGGCGTCTCATCATCGACATCGACGAGTTCTGGAAAGCGCTCGGCGACGACGCCTTTCGCGATCTCGCCAACAACAAGCTGAAAACGATCCGCAAGCAGAACGGCATGATGGTGTTCGGCACCCAGTCGCCGCGCGACGCCCTTTCTTCGCCCATCGCCCACACCATCGTCGAGCAATGCCCGACGCAAATTTTTCTCCCGAATTCGCGCGGGACAAGAGCCGACTATGTCGACGGCTTCCATCTCACCGACGCCGAGTTTCGCCTGATCAAGGAGGAGCTCGCCCCCGAGAGCCGCCGCTTCCTCGTCAAGCAGGGACATAATTCCGTGGTGGCGAAGCTCGATTTGACCGGCTTCGGCGACGAACTCGCCGTGCTCTCCGGCCGCACCGAAACCGTCGAACTGCTCGACCGCATCCGCGGAGAGGTTGGCGATGATCCAGCTCGCTGGCTGCCTATCTTCCACGCTGAGCGAAAGCAGGCCCGATGAAGTTTACTCGCCCTCGGATCAGCGAGGCCATCATGGCCGCCCTGCTCTCTGGATCGCCCGCTACGGCGCAGGTCGTTTTCGACCCGAGCGTGTTTGCGCGCCAGCTCGACCAGCTCATCGAAATGAAGAAACAGGTCGACACGCTGACTTCGCAGCTCCAGGTCGCGCGCGATCAGTTGAGCGAAGCCAAACGGCTCTATGACAGCGTCAACAAGCTCACGAACGCCAACGATATTGGGGCGTTGCTCAACACCCCGCAGTTTCGCAAAGTTCTGCCGCAACAATTCTCGGAGATCGAGCAGCTCGTCGCGGGGCAAGGGAGCGGCAGTTTCGCGAGCGCGATCGATTCATATCTGACGCAAAACCGCGCCTATACCGGAAATGGGGCGAACTCCTATTACCAAAGCGAGCTCGACCGGATCGCTCGCGAGACCGGCGCCAAGCATTCGCTCGGCCAAGCTGTTTATGACACGGCCTCGCAAAGGATCGATGCTCTCGAAGAGCTACGCAGGCGGATCAGTTCGGCAAGCGATGCGAAAGAAGTGCTCGACCTCTCAGCGCGCCTCCAGGCCGAACAGGCGCTGCTGCAAAACGACGTGCTACGCATGCAGGGCCTCGCCATGATCCAGCAGGCGCGCGGCGATATGGATGCGCAGCGCGAGCGCGAAAAACAGCGACAGATTGTCGACGAAATGAAGGCGGCGCTAAAATGATACGGTCGACTCTCCTTCTCCTCGCAATCCTCATCGGCGCCGGACTCGCTGGCTGCCGCGAAGGCAATAAACGCGCCGAAGAGGCGCCCTCGCCTGCCACATCCAGGGAACAATCGCCGCAACCGGAAAAGACGGTCTCGTGGTTCATTGAACGTCCTAGCGAGCTGCAGGCGACGCTCAAAGCCTGTCGAGACAACCCGGGCGCGCTCGGCAAGACGCCCGACTGCGTCAATTCGAGCGCCGCGCGCGACAAGATCATCGTGCAAGAGATGAAAGACGCTTTGAAATAGGAATTCGCCCGCATGGCCGTGAATGTCTTCGACAGTTTCCTGCACGAGTTCGAGCAGCCGATCACGAATTTCGTGTCGACGTCGGCGGGCAACCTCGCCGCTTACGTCAACGGCCCCTTGCGCGTCGCGGTCATGCTCTATGTGATCCTCTATGGCTTTGCCGTGATGCGCGGCGCGATCGCCGAGCCGATCCTCGATTTCGCGTGGCGAGCGATGCGCATCGTCGTCGTCGTCTTGCTCGCAACCAACTCCTCGGCCTTCCAGCAATATGTCACCGGCCTCTTCTTCGACTCTCTTCCCAAGGAAATTGGCAACGCCATCGCGGGCTCCGGGCTCAACGTCAATTCCGGCGCGCCGTTCGATCAGTTGCTTTCGAAGGGCATCGACATCGCCAATAAAATTTATGACCAGGCGGGCTTGACCAATATCGCGCCGGCGCTGATCGCCGCCATTCTCCTGGTCTTCGTTGCAATTGGCTCGTTTCTGCAATTCGCCGTCCTGCTCTACGCCAAGATCGGTCTCGCAATCGTCATCGCCCTCGGCCCCCTCTTCATTGCGCTCGCTCTCTTCGACGCCACGCGCCCGTTCGCGGAAAGCTGGCTGCGCCAGCTCGCGAATTTCCTGATCTTGCTGGTGCTCGTCATCGCCCTCGTCGGACTGATGCTCTCGGCCGTGAGCGGCTTCATCGACAAATTCTCCAATAGCGCCACGACGCTCGGCGAGGCGCTGGTGGGCGCGGTCGCCATTAGCACCCTGCTCGGCCTCTCCGGCCACATCGCCCTGCAACTCCCGTCGATCGCCGGCGGGCTCGCGGGCGGCGGCGCTTCGCTCGCAAGTCGGCTGGTGACGCGAACGCTCGTCACCAACGCGGCGGCTGCAGCAGCCGGGGCCTATGCCGGGGCGCGCTGGTCGGCGAACCGCAGCCTCGCAGCGATGAAGGTCCGCAGGCAAGGCGGCAGCATTCAACGGGCCTGATCGAAGCAACCCGAGCCAACGAAGGATGGTCCGGCGCGGCCGCGTCGAACGAAATGGGATTAATGAGAATGCGGCGATTAATCATTATGTGCGTGATGGCCTGGCCGCTTGGCGGCTGTGCGACTTTTTCCAGTGCGCCGCCGACTTGCGATGGCCTCGCGCGGCGTCCCCTCAATCGCTCTCTATGGGATTGGGAGGACGCTCCGCAGGCTCATGGATCGGTTCCCTCATTGCTGATCCGCACGGCCGAGACCAGCCGACCGAATGCCCCAAGTGTGCTGAATCGCGCCGCGCCGGCGCCTTCCATCGCCAGCGATAAGCCGAACGCGAGGCTCGTCGTCGACCTCGCCTCCTATCGCTCATGCGGCAAGGAGGGCTGATGATGGTTCGCCCCGACGAGCTGCAAGCCTATTTCAAGAATGCGCGCCGCTGGGAGCAAGACCTATTGCTCTCGGCGCAACGCTCGAAGCGGATTGCTTGGGTGATCGCCGGGGGCGCCTGCGGCTTGGCGGTCGTGTCCGTGGGCGCGGTGGCGGCGCTCGCCCCGTTGAAGACGGTCGAACCCTTCGTGATTCGCGTCGACAATTCGACGGGAATCATCGAGACCGTCGCCGCGCTGAAACAAACGCCGGCGCGCTACGACGAAGCCGTCACCAAATATTTCCTGGCGCGTTATGTGCGCGCCCGTGAGGGCTACAGCGCCGCGGAGGCGGAGACGAATTTCCGCACCGTCTCCCTGCTCTCCGCCCCGGCCGAACAGGCGCGTTTCGCCGCCTGGTATCGCGGCTCCAACCCCGAGAGCCCGCAGGTTTTGCATGGCCGCTTCGGCGTCGCCAATGTGCGCATCAAGGCCATCTCGCTTTTGAGCGATAACGTCGCCTCCGTCCGCTATCTCGCCGAGAGCCGCAAGGGCGAGGAGACGCGCGTCACCCATTGGATCGCGACGCTCACCTTTTCCTATGTCAACGCGCCGATCTCCTCGAGCGACCGCCTCATCAACCCGCTTGGCTTTCTCGTTTCCGAATACCGCGCCGATCCGGAGGCCGTGCCGTGATCCGCAATCTCCTCCTGATCCTACTGATGCTCGCCTGCGCCGAATTGCCGAGCATGCCGGCGATCGCCCTGCAGCAGCCTTCTGCCGGCCCGCGCGACGCGCGCGTGAGGATGGTGACCTATGACCCGGCCAATGTCGTCAAGATCAACGGCGTCATTCGCGCCTCGACGCAGATTGTCTTCGCCGACGACGAAGAGATCGCGCATGTGGCGATTGGCGACTCCGTCGCCTGGGAGGTCGCGCCCGCTGGATCGATCCTGTTCCTCAAGCCGCGCGAGAAGCATTCGCCGACCAATCTGCAGGTCGTGACCACGCGGGCCAACGGCCGCAAGCGCTCCTACCAATTCGAGCTGTCGATCGCGGAAAGCTCGCTTGCCGAGGGCTATTTCGTCGTGGGCTTCACCTATCCCGGCGACGAGATTGAGCGCCGCCGCATAGAGGCGGCGGCTCGGGGAGCCGGGCGCGAAGGGGCTCTGATCGAAGACGCTTTCGCCGTCTCTCGCGCTTCTGGGGCGCGCAACTGGCGCTTCTCGGCGCAAGGATCGATGGATCTCGAGCCGGAAGCGGTATTTGACGACGGAAAGGAGACGACCTTCCGCTTTGCTGGAAATCGCGAAGTGCCGGCGATTTACCTCATCGCCTCGGACGGCTCCGAGACGCTTGCGCCAAAGGACGTGCGCGGCGAGCTCGTCACCGTCCATGCGACAGCGCTGGAGTTTCGGCTACGCACAGGCGGCGACGTTCTCTGCATCTACAATGAGGCCTTCGATCCGGTCGGCGTCAATCCCGACACAAATACGATGAGTCCCAATGTCGCTCGGCTGCCGAAAGCCCCGACCAGACGGCGATGAAAGGTGAGAAATGACTCAAGCTCAGACCGACGCGCTCCCCGGTGAACGCGGCATTACTCCGGTGGCGGGCTCGAATGAAGCTAGACAGCGAGCGACGCTCCAGCGTGGCCTGGGGGCTGTGGCGCTGACCGCCTTCACGGCGCTGATCATCTGGGGAACATGGAAGGGCGAAAAGAAAGCAAATGACCTCGCGCCTAATAAACTCCTGATCCGTCAGGCGGCCGCCTTCGAACCGGCGCGGGAGCCGCCGGCGCCGAAGGTGGTGGATGTCACGGGCGCCATTCCGCGCCCCTCCCCTGCGGCGCTGACGCCCTCGCCGGCCGATCAGTTGATGGAAAGCGCGCGGCGCGCGCCGGTGCTGGCTTACAACCGGCCGCTCCAGGCGCGGGCGACTCACAATCCGCTTACAAACGAGTTCGGGTCTTACCCTAACGGGATCGGGGAGCTGCCGCCGCCGCAAAACGAGCTTTTGGACAAATTGCAGCCGACCCCGCTCGAGGGCGTGCGCGCCTCGCGGCTTCCCAACCGCAATCTTCTCGTCGCGCAGGGGACCGCCATTCCTTGCGTTCTCGAAACCGCCATGTCGTCGGACGTTCCCGGCTTCGTCTCCTGTGTCGTCTCACGCGACGTGATGTCGGATTCGGGCAATGTCGTATTGATGGAAAAGGGGACGCAGATCGTCGGCGAATATCGCGCCAATGTCCGGCGCGGCTCGCACCGCCTGTTTGTGCTGTGGACGCGGGCAAAAACCCCTACGGGCGTCATCGTCGCGCTTGCCTCGCCCGCAACCGACGCGCTCGGCCGCGCCGGATTCGACGGCGAGATCGATACGCATTTCTGGCAGCGTTTCGGCGGCGCGCTTCTGTTGTCGATCGTCGGCGACGCGGCTGCAATCGGTCGCCAGCAGCTACAAACGAGCGACATTCAGATCGTCAACGCGCCTGGCGCCGCCAATACCGCCGCGGCCGTCGCCGTCCAGCACTCGATCGACATTCCGCCGACGCTGAACAAAAACCAAGGCGAACTCGTCAATGTGTTCGTCGCGCGCGACCTGGATTTCTCCTCCGTCTATCGGCTTCGTCGCATCGAGTCGCGTGCCCGGATATTCAATCCTCCTCCGGCGCCCCTCGCGGATCATGTCATGGTGACCAAGCCGTGAAATCCGCCGGAACCGGCGATCGCGGCGGCGCGCGTCTCGTCCTCGAGCGCTATCTCGAACCGTTGGCGCCCTATCTTGGAGACGATAGCCTGACGGAGATTGTCGTCAATCGCCCGGGCGAAGTCTTCATCGAAGGCCCTAGCGGCTGGGCGCGGCGCGAGGCGTCGGCGCTGACGCAAGAGCACCTTCTGCATCTCGCGACCGCCGCGGCCGGCTTCACCAAACAGGATGTCAGCGCCGAACGCCCGATCGTCTCCACCACCCTCATTGGCGACGAGCGCTGTCAGATCGTCGTCCCGCCCGCTGTCCCCGCCGGCAAGGTAAGCCTGACCATCCGCAAGCCCGCGGCCCTGACCATGACTCTTGATAACCTCGAAGAGGCGAAGCTCTTCGACGACGTGCGCGCAGCAAGCGAGGAGCTTTCCGCCGACGAGCACCGCCTGCTCGCCTTGAAGGAAGCGGGCAAATGGCGAGAATTCCTGGAGCTCGCGGTGCTGACCCGCCGCAATATCCTCATTTCCGGGGCGACGGGCTCCGGCAAGACGACGCTCTCCAAAGCGCTGATCGCGGCGATCCCCGAGGACGAACGGCTGATCGCCATCGAAGACGCCGCCGAGCTCGTCATTCCGCACCCGAATTGCGTGCGGCTACTCTATTCCAAAGACGGGCAGGGCCTCGCCAAGGTCGGCCCGCGCGAACTCCTGGAGTCATGTCTACGCATGCGCCCCGATCGCATTCTGTTGCAGGAGCTGCGCGACGGCACGGCCTTCTTCTATCTGCGCAACGTGAATTCCGGACATCCGGGATCGATCACCACGGTGCACGCGGACAGTGCCCGTCTCGCCTTCGAGCAATTGACCCTCCTCGTGAAAGAGAGCGCGGAAGGCCGCGACCTCCATCGCGACGACATTCGCTCGCTGCTTCTCCTGCTCGTCGACGTTGTCGTGCAAATGCAAAAGCGCGATGGCCGTTACCGCATCACGGAAATCTATTATGATCCCCTTCGCAAACGCGAGCACGCCCGTTAGGGCGGCGTTTTTTGCGGCGCTCGTCGTCGGCGCTTTGGCGCTCTTCCTCTTCGTCGCCTCGAACGTGCTCCTGCTCGGGCTTCGCGCCCACGACGGCGGTTTCCATCTTATAGCGATCGTCAGCAGCTGGGCGCATTATGGCGCCGACAAGCGCCTCGATCGCTGGCTGACGCTTTCGACTCTCGCCGGCCTCGTCGTCTCCTTCGGCGCGCTCGGCGCAATTTTCCGGTCCCGTCCTCTGCCCTTGCACGGGAAAGCAAAATTCGCCAGCGCGCGCGAGATCGCCGAGGCGGGCTTGCGTGCGCGGCAGGGCCTGTTGCTCGGACGCAAGGACGGCTCTCTCCTCTGCTTCGGGGGCTCGGAGCATGTTCTCGTCTACGCTCCGACCCGCACCGGCAAGGGCGTCGGCTACGTCATTCCCAATCTCCTCAACTGGTCGGATTCGGTCGTCGTTCTCGACGTAAAAAAGGAGAATTGGGATAAATCGGCGAGCTTTCGCGCCGCGCATGGGCAGGAAGTCCATCTCTTCGATCCCCTCGATGAGAGCGGCCGCACCGCCCGCTACAATCCTCTCTCTTATGTGCGCAGCGAGCCGGCGGATCTCTATGATGATCTGCAACGCATCGCCGTCATGCTGTTTCCTTCCGAGAGCCGCGGCGATCCCTTCTGGTTCGAAGCCGCCCGCTCAGCTTTCGTAGCGATCGGCGGCTATGTCGCTGAAACGCCCGGGCTACCCTTCACTATTGGCGAAATCCTACGCCAGCTCTCTTCTACCCACGATCTGAAGAAGCATTTCGACAAGATCATCGCGGCGCGCAAATCCGGCCCGTCGCCCCTCTCGCGCCATTGCGTGACCGCGCTCAACGATTTTTTGGCCGCATCCGAGAACACCTTGAACTCGGTGCGCAAGACGGTGACGGCGCGTTTGGGCCTCTGGCTCAATCCCCGCATCGACGCGGCGACGGCGGAGAACGATTTCGACCTACGGCTTTTGCGGCAGCGACCGATGTCGATCTATCTCGGGGTGACGCCCGATAATCTCGACCGCTTGAGCCCGCTCCTCAATCTGTTCTTCCAGCAGACGATCGATCTCCACACCCGCGAATTGCCGGAGCAGAACCAAAAGCTCAGCCGCAAACTGCTGTTGCTCTTGGACGAGTTCGCCGCGCTTGGCAACGTCAATGTGCTCGCAAAATCCGTGGCCTTTCTCGCTGGGTTCAACGTGCGTCTGCTCACAGTTATCCAGAGCCCGGCGCAACTGCGCGCAATCTACGGGCCGGATCTCGCCAAGAACATCATGACGAACCACGCCATCGAGGTAGTGTTCGCGCCAAAGGAACAGGACATCGCGAACGAACTCTCGGAGCGCATCGGCTATGACACCGTGAAAGTCTCGAGTCGGAGCGGACCAAGGGGATTGGCGAGGCGAGCGACGAGCGAAACCGTTTCCGAGCAGCGCCGCGCTTTAATGCTGCCCCAGGAATTGAAACTGCTGCCGAAAACGAAGGCGATTCTGTTGATGGCCGGCGTTCCGCCGATCGTCGCCGACAAGATCGTATACTACAAAGACAAGGCCTTTCTCGAACGCGTGCTGCCGGCGCCGGTCCACGAACTGCCCAAAGGCCGCTCGACCGCCCTGCTCGACGCTGAAATCAGAGAGCTTCGCTCCGAAGTCGCGGAGCTGCGCGCCGTCTTCCAGACGCGGCCGCTGAGCGATGAGGAAATCGCCGATCCGTCGACGATTCCCGCTGACGCCACTTTCGACTTCGGGGACGTCGACGTCGATCTCGAAGGGCTATCTGAGGAGGAAATGAAGGCCTGGACGTTAAACTATATCGACAGTCAAGCGATCGAGCCGGCGCGACGGTCGAACCGCGCGTCGAGAGGGGAGCGACATGAGCGACGCGGCTGACACACAAGGCGATTTTGCAATCGAACGCGTCGCTGAAGCTGGCGACGATCGCAAAAACGACGAGCCGCGGGCGGCGCGCGACTCTGAAAAGCGCGATCCCATCCTCGAAGCTGTTAACGACGCGCCGCCTCCCGAAAAGTCAGCGCCGACAGCGGCGCACGATTATGGTTTCCCGGATCGCGTCCGTCGCAAATATTACGTCGTCGCCGATCAGCGGGCGAAAGAAGGAGCGGCTCTCGAAGCGCGCGTCTATGCCGACGAGCGCGGCGAATATCTCGCCTTCAAGGCCACGGAAGACCGGCTCACGACGCGGCTCGCCTCCGCGCAAGTCGTCCACGACATGATCGCAGTCGCGGGACACCGAAACTGGCAGGCCATCCATCTTCGCGGCTCGGCGGAATTCCGGCGCGAGGCCTGGTTAGAGGCAAGCGCGCGTGGAATGGAAGTCAAGGGCTATGAGCCGACCGACATCGACCGACAGGCGTTGGCAAGCAGGCGCGAGGCGCGGGAGCGCGCAAATCGCCGCCCACAGGAATTGTGGAACCGTTCGAACTTGAGCAAGGCGAAGCCCGGCGATCGATTCGAGAGGCGCAGGAACGGCGCCGACCGAGCCCCGAACAACGTCACAGCGATCGACGCCTCCCCTGGCAAGGGGAGCGCCGATCGGCGGCCGGTTGCGCAGGGCCGTTGGCGGGCGCGGGCGGACAAATTCCGCGCCGCCGACCGCAAGGCGGCGGCGCGAGACGCCGACCTCGTCGCCGCGCAATCGCAGCTCGCGATCATCGAAAAAGCTCTCGAACGCGCTTTCCCGCGCGACCCGCAAGCGCGTGAAAAAATCCTTGATGCGGCGAGAGAGCGCATCGCTCAGCACCTCGAACAGGGGCGCTCCTTCGAACGGGCGATCGTCAAGGAGCGAGTGCCGGAACACAACGGGTCGCGAACCGACAGGGGCGAGGCTCGTCGGAACCCTGAAGAGGTCCGGGAAAGGACCCGTCAGCGGGAACGCTGATGCGCGCCACGCCCGATGATCTTATTCTTGCGACTTTAGAGAAACGCGCTTCGCCCCACGCGCCGGCTGCAAGCGTTCGATCAGCTCGGCGGGGCGGACCCGCAAGGCGGAAGCGAGATCGATGAATTCGATGACGTCGAGCCGCCGTTCCCCGCCTTCCACTTTCGCGATAAACGATTGCGGTTTTCGGAGTCTTGCCGCAACCTGCGCCTGGGTTAGCCCGCGCTCCTGTCGCGCCTGAACCAGCAAAGCCAACAGCTGGCGCTGGCGAGGCGATCGAAGCGTTTTGGACATCGATGCGGACGGGGCTCGAAGAAAGCGAGCCCGTCCGATAATCCGGTTTTGGAATTATCCCATTTTGGGATATTCGACACAAACAGATGCGCGTTTTGAATCCGTTAAAAGTTTCTTCAGCCGAACTACTCTAATCATCGAACCATTGGCCTGGGATGAGAGCATGGGCGAGAAGGCTGATCTCGAGAAGAAAGCCATCGAGGCGCTGGAGCGCTATCGCGAGGCATATGCCAGGGCCGAGGCGCTGGAACAGGAGGAGGCGGCCGCGCGTCAGGAAGTTTCCAAGCGGCTCAATCGCTTGGAAATCACGAAGGCCAAGGGCGAGGCTGCGCGCGTGAAGCCTGAGGTCGTGGCAGCGGACCAGGAAGCCATTTCCAGACTGAGTGAAATCCGCACCGCCCTGAGCGAAGCGACCGCGACGCTCGATTCGGCTTTCCGGGTCCTCGCCGCATTGGATGAGAAGTTGGGCTACATCCCTGGTGTCAGCGCCGCGAAACCTAATGGGAGCGACATCGGAAGCAGCGCCAAAGAAAACGGCGAGCTACCCTGACCCACGGCTTGCGGGCTGGCCCGCGGTGTGGGGGGCTCAGCGTCACGATTTGCATCCCTCAGGCGGCATCCCCGAAACTCTGCGCTCCGGGCGGAAGTAGAGGCGGTAAATACGATCCCCAAGGCTCACGGTCGCGGTCCTTCCCCTTTCCGATCTAGGATGCCCTCCCGCTGCCTCGTTAACGGTTCACCTAGCTTGCCCCCGTCTTTTGACGCGACGCCGCCAAGAGAGACGCTCGTCGGCTCTGTCGAGCGGGTCACCTTCCACAATGAAGACAATGGCTTCGCCGTGCTGAAGGTGAAGGCACGCAGCAAGCGCGACCTTGTCCCTGTCATCGGCCATGTCGCTTCGATCTCGGCGGGCGAATTCATCCATGCCGTTGGGGTTTGGATCACGGACCGCGCCCACGGCCTCCAGTTCAAAGCGGACTTTCTCAAGACCACGCCGCCAACGACAGCGGAGGGAATCGAAAAATATCTTGGTTCCGGCATGGTGCGCGGAATCGGCCCTGTGCTCGCCAAACGGATCGTCGCGGCTTTTGGCGAGAAGACCTTCGAGATCATCGAGGCGGAGCCGGAGCGCATACGCGAAGTTGCCGGAATCGGCGAATTCCGGGCAGGGAAGATTGTCGCCGGCTGGGCCGAGCAAAAAGCCGTGCGCGACATCATGGTCTTTTTGCACTCGCACGGCGTCGGCACGTCCCGAGCGGTGCGCATCTTTAAGACTTATGGCCACGACGCCATTCAGGTCATGACCGAGAACCCGTATCGGCTGGCGCGCGACATTCGCGGCATCGGATTTCGGACCGCCGACGCCATCGCCATGAAGCTCGGCATGACGCGGGAGGCCCCGCAACGGGTGCGGGCGGGAATTTCTTACGCTTTGCAGGAGGCGACAGACGAAGGTCACTGCGGACTCCCCATCGAGGAGCTGATCAAGCTGGCGACGGCGCTGCTCGAAGTCGACGAGGGAGCCATCCGGTCCGCCCTCACGGATGAGCTCGCCGGCGGCGACGTGGTGGCGAATACGATCGAAGATAAGCCCTGCGTGTTCTTGCGGGGCTTGTATCTGGCCGAACGCGGCGTCGCTGATCGGCTGCGTTCCCTGACAGGCGGCTCGCCGCCCTGGCCGACGATCGATGCCGACAAGGCCATTCCGTGGGTCGAGACGCGCACCGGCAAGACTTTCGCCGCGTCTCAGCGCGCCGCGATCGGGATGGTTCTCAAATCCAAGGCGGCCGTGGTCACCGGCGGCCCTGGCGTTGGTAAAACCACACTGCTCGACGCCATCCTGCGCATTCTCGCGGCCAAAGGAACGCGAATACTGCTCGCGGCCCCCACCGGCCGCGCCGCCAAGCGCATGAGCGAGCAGACGGGGATCGAGGCCAAGACCATTCACCGCCTGCTCGAAACCGATCCAAGAACCGGGGGCTTCCGCCGCGATACTGACAATCCGCTCGATTGCGATCTCCTCGTCATTGACGAGATAAGCATGGTCGACGCCTCGCTCATGTTCGCGCTGTTGAAAGCGGTTCCGGCAAAGGCCGGTTTGCTGCTCGTTGGCGACGTCGACCAGCTTCCCTCGGTCGGTCCGGGTCAAGTTCTCGGCGACATCATCGACTCAGGCGTCGTTCCCGTCGCGCGGTTGACGGAAGTGTTCCGGCAGGCGGCCCAAAGCCGGATCGTCAGAAACGCCCATCGCATTAATCGTGGCGAAATGCCCGAATGGCCGAAGCCGGGCGAAGAAACGGATTTCTTTTTTATTGAGGCGAAAGAGCCGGAACAAGGCGCGGCCAAGATCGTCGATATTGTTCGCGACCGAATTCCGCGCCGCTTCGGCCTTGATCCCATTCGCGACGTGCAAGTGCTCTGCCCGATGCAACGCGGCGTCCTCGGTGCGCGGGCGCTCAACAGCGATCTGCAGAACGCCCTCAATCCGAACATGGCCGAGAAGATCGAGCGTTTTGGCAGCAGCTTCGCCCCGGGCGACAAGGTGATGCAGATCGAGAACGACTACGACCGCGAGGTGTTCAACGGCGACCTCGGTCGAGTCCGCCGCATCGACCAGGCCGATGGCGTCCTCGTCGCAGAGTTTGACAATCGCGAGGTCGAATATCCGTTTGGCGAACTCGACGCGCTCGTTCCCGCCTATGCGACGACGATCCATAAATCGCAGGGATCAGAATATCCCGCAGTCGTAATCGCCATCGCCACCCAGCACTATGCGATGCTCGCCAGAAATCTCCTCTATACCGCGGTTACTCGCGGCAAGCGCCTTGTCGTCATTGTCGGGCAGCGCAAGGCCTTGGCGATCGCGGTTCGGACCCATGGACGCAAGCGACGATGGACCAAACTCAAGGAATGGCTGTCGCCGCGCTGATCGATTGGTCCCGCCTCATTGACTTGGCATCACGCCGCAGGTCTATGAGTCGGCGCTCAAGAGACTGATCGGTGCCGTCGACAGCGTCAAAGAAGGCGAGCCGATTGAGCACGTCGCCTTTCGACCAGAAGCTAGTCGCGCCAATGGGTCATAAGGGGAATGTCGCTTGAAATTGCAGCTAGCCCTTCTCGTGGCGATCTATGCCCTCGTGGTCCTTGGCGCGGCCGCGTTTCAACGCCGCTTAACATATTTCCCCGATCGACGGCTGATCCATCCGGCCGACGCCGGCATGAACGGCGTCGAAGAATTGCGCCTTGCGACGGATGATGGCGAGACAATCGTCGCTTGGCATGTCCCGCCAAGGGAAGGACGTCCGCTCATCCTGTATTTCCATGGCAATGGCGGGTCCCTGGCCGACCGCGTTCCACGGTTCCGCATCTTCGTGGCGAGCGGATATGGGCTTCTCGCCGTTTCTTATCGTGGCTATGGCGGATCGAGCGGATCGCCGACCGAAACTGGTCTCGTTCGCGATGGCGAAGCCGCCTATCGTAAAGCGCGCACACTGGGGTAGGCGACTATCTGCCGATTATGCTGCGCGGCCGATATTATGAGGGCTGGCGCCTGCCAAAATACAGCTTTTTCAAGAGCCGCGACGCCGTCCTGGAGCGCATTCGCGAGGGCGTGCATCATGACCCGGGCATTGACGCCGAGCAGGTCGCCCGGGCCGTGCTGGCTCAGTTGGCGGAACGTCTGCCCGCGTCCGAGCTTGAAGACGTGAAGGCGGTGACGCCAAAGGCGTTGCGCTCTCTCTGGCCAGCGTAACGCCGGTGGGCGCAGGAGAGCGTTTTTCGCGTCGGGAAGGCGGCGGCCAAGCGAACGGCTTTGCGGAGCCCATCTTGTATTGTTGCTTATTTTGTTCGCAACCTTGGAGGTGCGCCGCGGGAAAAACTGCTATTTCCTGCGCTCGTCCTTCTCGGACTCGGAAGGCCGAGGAGAGTCCGTATCGCGCACCGCATCCCGCCGGCGGCTCTCGGCGAACTCGGCCAGTTCCTTCTTAAGCAATTGCCATCTCGTTTCGATCGTCGGCATGTCGCGTACGAATTCACGGATTTCCCGCGCAAGCGCGTGGTCTGTGGATGAAGCCGAGCGCTCCAGTTCTGCGGCGTAATTGAGATAGGTTCGCCGGATCTTCTCCTGCCGCGACTGAGTTTTTCTCTCCCAAGGGCGCTCGCCGCTCTTTCCGTTCTGCGCCTCCCAGAGGACCTCTTCTCGAGCACGCCGATCGACATAAGGCGTGATCTCGCGTTTGCGGAGAGCCAGCATGATCCCGCGGTCCGCTTTTCGCACTCTTCCCCGTGTGCGCCGCGGCGTCGCCTCCGCCGCGATCCCCCGCAGCCTCAGCTCCGCGGCGAACCGCTCGCGCCAGACTTGCAGATCCGCCTTGCGGGGATTGAGGCGCTTCCCGTCGTGGCCGAGCGAACGAGCCGTCAAATGGACGTGCGGGTGCTTGTCCTCGAGATGCTGGACGAAGACATAGTCATGGTTGTGTCCGAATGTTTCGAGGGCGAACGCCCGGGCGGAATCCTTCACGGCGGCCGCGTCGGTGCCTGCTGGCATCGACAGGATAATGTTTACCGAAAGCGAACCGTCACGGCGGCGCCGATCATCGAGAGCGGCGTCGTCCGCCCATCGACTTTGCAAATCATTCAACCCTACGCGCCCCACCAACAGCGCGCCCTGCTCCGTCTCGCCGGCGAGCTCGCCGTTGCGAGTAATGTATTCGAGATGCGACTTGAGATGCTCAACACTCTTCGTGCGGCCGGTGATCTTCACCATCACCTCCGGCGCTCGCTTGACGATGCGCTCCAACTTGGCGCGCATCGCCGGGGTCAGCCGTCCGGATCGCGCGACATCAGGAATATCCCATTCCGTCAGCCGCGGACGCCGAATGGGCGTTTGCCAGACATAAGAGATCGGGGGCAGTTCCGCGAACAGGTCCGCCTCGCGCGGCGAGCGACGCCGGCTCATCGGCGCGTCTGCCAATAATCGGCGTTGTCATCAAATACTCGCTGTAACTCAGTGAGTGCGCTTTCGACAACAGCTTTCGCTTCGCGGATTTCGGACAGACCAGTTTCGATCGCCCTGCCCTGTTGAACGCCGGCGTTCGCCGCGCGCGCGATTTGGTTGATGTTGGCGCCGATCCGATTGAGCTCACGCACGATCGCGCGCAGCGCTTCGCGTTCGTGGGGACAAGTCTGCACGGGCGAGCCTAATCGCGCACGCACGAGGGCGACGATCCAGCCCGTGCGTGTCATTCGGCGCCGCTGCGCGATTACCGCAAGCTGGCGCATTTCGCTTTCGCGAAAGCGCAAGGTGACCTTCTCAGGCCTGCCGATCGGCAGCGGCGCCGTGCAAGGCGAACGCACGTCGAGCGCATCAGCGATGAGCCGCCGCATCAGCGCGGATTTGCCACCCTCGGCAACCGCGAGAGCCGAGAAGCGCGCCGCCACGTCATCAGGGATGCGAAGCGAGATCAGCGCCATCGGCGGCCGACCCTATCGCGATGTAGTACATCGCTGGCGCAAAGCCTATCCTGCACTAAAAACGCTTCGCAATTCCTCCTACGAAAAGATCGTTTCTCATGAGCTATTGGGCAAGTGAAAGGCAAAACGTGCCGAACCGAGATTGCGGACATTAACATGGCGCAATCTCTTCGATGCGCAGCTCGGAAACCGGAACTTCCTCTGTCTGACCGGTTTCGAAAAAGCGAACGGACGCGAATCGGGTCCCTTTGTTCGCAGGTTCATCAGTGAGCAAGCGACCCGTGCGATCGCCGTAGCGTACCAAGATCGAAACGGCGGTTTTGCTCCTGCGTTGTTCGCGCGGACTGCGCGCACGTGCAGACATTTGGTGGCGCTCGTTCTGAGCAGACGGCGGAATATTCGGTCTTGAGCGCTCGATGGCTGGAGCGGAGCTCGGAATATCGTCGGAGGCGCTCAGAGCGGACGTGAACGTCGGATCCCGCAGCTCGTGCGCGATCCGCCGCGCGTGCGCATCGGTAAAGCTCTCGTGACCAGCGCACGCCTTTTCAATCGCCTCAGGGCACCCGCGCCACCCCTGGTAAAGCTCATAGACGGCTCGAATGGAAGAAGTATGGATCTTCGCCTGAAGAAAAGGCGGCATTTTTGGAATCGCGGCGAAGCGCGAGACCCAGTCCCTCGGCTTGCCGAGCTTGCGGGCGATATCGGCCTGCTTCTCCCCTGCTTCGAGCCGTCCCAGGATGAAGTCAGCGATCTCGGCGGCGGCAAGATCGTCACGCTGAATGTTTTCGATGATCTGCGCGTAGCGGTCCGGCGAGCCGCCCTCCTGGACAAAAGCCGGCGCCGCGTCGAGGCCGGCGAGTTGCGCCGCGCGATACCGCCGCGCTCCCATGATGATGGAGTAACGACCCGAGACCTCGCTAGGTCGGACGACGATGGGCTGCAGTATTCCTACTAGTCGAATGGAGTCCGCCAGCTGGGTGAGCTCTTCTTCGCTGAAGAGTCGCCTCGGCTGGTCGTGATCTTCGTCGATCTGGGATAGCGGAATGAGCAGAGGACGGCCATTCATGTCCCCGTTCCGCGCCGCGACATCGGCAAGTTCTTTAAAGCTGAGGTCCAAAGCCATTCGATCCTCCCTCAGCCGACGCGTTCGACGATGTTGGCCAACACGGCCCGGATCTCGCGACCAGCTTCCTGCGCCGAACGCCGTTTCAACGACCACACCGGCGCGCGTTCGGTGACCGCCTCGGCGTAACCGTCGCGCGCTACGATGTGACCGGGAAAGACGTATTTGCCGGCGTCGCGTAGCAGCTGCTCGAGATGGGCGCGCTGACGCGGCGACTTGGTGTTAAAGAGCGACGGTAACAGTCCCAGAAAGGTCGCATCGGATCGTCCGTACCGTTTTTGGACGCCAAGGAAGGTTTGTAGCAATCCTTTCACGCCCTTCACTGAGTAGTCTTCGAGATAGATAGGCGAGAGCACATGCGAGGCGGCGACGAGCGCCGCTACGCTGCGCAGCCCGAGAGACGGTGGCGTATCGATGACGCAGGCGTCGAAATTCCCGCTCGCCGCCGCGAGATTTTCTCGCAGCTTCAGGATTGCAGCCGCGTCACCGCGATCGACGTCGGTCAAGGAGGTATCGGCTGGAGCAAGGATGAGCCCGTCGATGCCGCCGGGAGCAATCCGCGCCGACGGTTTGAACAGCTCGGCGGCGGTGGCGTTCCCCGCATGGCGAGTGAGAGTGTCGGTCGCGTTCGCTTGAGCGTCTAGGTCGAGGATCAGGACGCGGCGACCAACTTCCGCCAAATACCAAGCGAGATGCACCGCGAGCGTCGTCTTGCCGACGCCGCCCTTCTGGTTATTGATCACAATCGTCTTCATGCGGGTGGTCGTCTTCAGAATGGAACGTCGCTAGGGCGTCGGCCGGAACCGTGGTTCGAACCACGGCGCCGACTTGGTGCAACCAATGACGCGACCCGCGATTCGAGTCGCCCTGTCACAACAGACAGGGTGAGGAAGCGTGGGGGGACCACTAATTCTGAGATAACGATCGGCGCTGGCGTTCACGCGCCGCGCGACAACTTTTACGAATGATCCTTTGGGGCGTGGTTCAAACCACGGATTGATTTCGCTGCTTCACGACGGTGGAAATGATGCGCCACGCTGACGCCAGGAGGAAGGTGTGGTTCGAACCACAGTGTTGCTCCCGAGTTCTCGATCTGCCCGAACCATGCTGCATACCACACAACAGTGGTAACGGCCTTAAGCGGCGCGCCGACGACAGGCGCGCTTCCATTACCACGCTCGAAATGGAAAGCGACGACCAATGCGTGAGGCATGGGACGCCATGTTTTTCTGCCTTGATGGTGCTCCATGCGAAACAAGAAAAGACGCCAGCGATCCGACGGCCACGTCGAAATTCGAACCAAGCTCAAGAGCTGGGGCGGCGCGCGGCCGCCCCGCTCTTCGCGTCACTTGCGCTTGGCGGTCCTCTTCTCGGTCTCGGGCGCCGCCTCGATCTCCACGTCGGACTTGTCCGTCTTGGCGGAGGCGAGGATCGAGAAGTCGTCGCAGTTGAGGTCGACGGTGTAGATCTTCTCACCGTCCTTCTCGAAGCTGCCCTGCTTCAGCGTGCCGCGCGCCACCACGAGATCGCCGGGCTTCGCATAGTCGCCGACATATTTGCGGGCGCTGTCGCTCCAGATCGTAACTTCGTTCCAGTACGGCCGGTCCCTCGTCTCGCCATTGCGATCTTTGAAGGCGTAGTTGGCGCAGATCGAAACACGCGTCGTCTGCCCGACTTCACGAACCTTGCCGATGCGGCCGAGGATCTGGAATTCCGCGAAAGTCTTCATCTTGCTCTCCATCGTTGGGGCGGCTGCCCCGGTTGCGATGGCTGTCCGTGATGGCCGCGAAGGCGACACCCGAACCGAAGCGCCGAAAAGGCGCGAGGCCGAAGCAGAGCGGAGGACCCGAAGGCTGCGGCGATTTTGGCGCGCGAGGAATTGGCGCGTAGCGCCAAGGGGAAAATCGTCGCGGACGCAGGGTTTTGGGCGGCGACTGCGGCCGTAGGACGAAACGCCATGCAACCGGAGGCGAGGCGTCCATAAGGGAGAGCGATAAGAAGATGCGACGAATTCGGATCGTCGCAATGGCAGGCTCTCGTGAAGGTTGGCGGCACCCGCTTCCGACTTCAACGCTGCCGGTTGTTCCGAAATCGCCCGGAGCCGAGGTTAACGCGCATCCAGGTCACGCGCGCGAAATCGCTCGGTTACGGCCGCGCGGCGCCGATGATGAAGGCCGGAGTGAGACGGCGAGGCGTCACGCCGGTGCAAGCGACAAATCGCCCGAGCGGACGTCGAACCCGATATCGCCGCGGCAGGAGCAAAGGTGCACGGCCCGAAATTCGCCTTGCTGTGCCACTGCAATGTCGAATCGATTCGTGACGACGCGCAAGCTGTCGTGAACCGACGGTGGCATATTGCACATCTGACCCAAAAAATCGGCGCTTGGCGCCGCACAACAGAGAGCAAGCTCATGAGCATGTTCGGGAACATTGGCCCTTTTTTAGGACCAGCGCGCAACGCGTCGTCGAGGCTGTCATTATGCTCTTCCAAAGCTCGCAACCGAAACCCGCACACCGCACCCCGATCAACACGTCCGACACGCTTGATTACAATTCATCGAGTGGGTCCGATGACCTCGAACCTGCGATGACCGCCCCTGCTGGAGAGTTGACGAATTGCTCTCACGGGGGAGCAGAATTGAATGAACCTTTCCAATTCGAATTTGCGGAACCCGCTGTATCCACCCAAGAAGGGGCGGCGGACAGTGGTGGTAAAGCAACTTTGTCGAAGGAGTGTTGCGATCCCGAACTTTCGACGACTGATGCCTCCCCTCAAAACGCGGCGACTAGTTCTCCTGGGCGCGTGTCGAGTGAAACCTGCGATCTTGAATTTGCGACGCCCTGCATCTCTGCTGGAGACGCGGCAAATAAACGGTCGAAGCCAGACAACAACGCGGTGAGAAAGAGCGCGCCGAAAAAGAAAACGCAAGTTGCCCAAAAAGCTTCGGCCAAACTACCCAAACAAGGTCGAACGCGCGCTGGGGTGAGCGTTTCTTCTTAAGTTTGCCAATCCCTAAAGAGTTTCGCCGAAATCACAGGCCCCGGACCGCATGGCCTGCCTCCGCGCTGTGCAGGGACTGCCTTATCCAGCGCATGCCACAGTGATACGAATTCTTGGCGATGGCGCGATCTCGATCTCTTGAGAAGGCATGTCGCAATTGTCGTAATTTGGTCAAAGGGCGTCGATTGCGCCGGTGTGATGAAACTATCCCTGACGTGTGCCTCACTTCAGCCGCGAGAATCAGTTCAGTTGGCCTCATTGGGCTGAAGGAGTGCTGGCAACACAGCGGAGGCTTGACCCGATGGCGCACCGCAACACCCAGCACGTTGTTTTGAACGACACCCGGTGGCTGGCGAAGGTGACCTACAAATCGGATAATGGCCCGATTGGGATTAACTATCCTTTCGACAACGTCGAAGAACTCACGGATCTCGTCGAGGCCGCACAGGAGCGCGGTAGGATCGTCGAGATCGAGATCTTATTGAGCGGCCGCACGGGCCAGGTATCAGATTCATGACCGTGGGGAGCGGTAAAAAAACTGGGGGTCGTTCCGCGAGATTGATCGCCCCAAATGAATGCGCAAACTTTATCGACGCTGTTGGATACGAGCCGGGTTAAGACGAATCCGCTTTAGAGCGGGCTCCGATCGATCTGAATCGGTTTACGATTCACGAATCGGGTGAAGTCTGATTCATAATTCCTGCCGCGGGAAGGAGGCGGCCGGAAGGGCGCTTTCCAACGATCTTCGCAAACGCTTGGTGGAGGCGGTGGTTGTGGACGGGTTGTCGCGCAACGCGGCGGCAGAGCTTTTCAAAGTCAGCATCGCCAGCGCGGTGCGCTGGGTCAAGCAATTCGAGACGACGGGGGACGTCTCGCCCCCGCCTTGCGGCGGCGATCGCCGCTCTGGGCGGATCGAAGTCCATCACGATTACCTCATGGGACTGATCCGGCGCACGCCGGACATTACCCTCCTTGAGATCCAGGAGCGTCTGATCAAGAATTGCGGCGAGCATTTTTCGAGCTCGGTGTTGTGGCGCTTCTTCGATCGGCACGGGGTCACGTTCGAAAAAGAGCGCGCACGCCGCCGAGCAGCAACGTCCGGACGTGCTGAAGCGCCGCCTCGAATGGTTCGAGAGACAGCCCGATCTCGACCCTGCGAGACTTGTCTTCGTCGATGAGACCGGCGCCTCGACCAATCTGGCCCGAAAAGCCGGACGTTGCCGGCGCGGACGACGGCTGCGCGCCGCAGTGCCGCACGGCCACTACAAGGCGGTCACGCTGGTCGCAGGGTTGAGCCTTCGTGGCCTCGTAGCGTCGAAAGTCTACGATCGTCCGATCAATGCCGCCCTCTTCGAAGAATGGGTGGAAAACTGTCTCGTTCCCACGCTCTCGAAAGGCGACATTGTCATCATGGACAATCTGCCCGCCCACAAGGGGCCACGGGTCGAAGAGCCGATCAGGGCCGCCGGAGCCGAGTTGCGCTATCTGCCGCCCTACAGCCCCGATATGAACCCAATCGAGAAGGCCTTCTCCAAACTCAAGGCATACCAGCGCAAAATAGCCGAGCGAACTGACGCCGGACAAGCTGCGCACGAAATCGCCGCCGATCTGCAGACTGAGCACGCGCTCCATCGGTCGCTTTTCCGGCGCGCGCACGGCGCCGGACGTTAGCTGCCGGATCGTTGGTTGGATCGAACAGCGCGGCACGGGCCTCCGGCGAGAGAATTTCATGCCTCATCATCGCCGGCTGCCCTGTTGCGCAAACTGTCTTTAACGCAGTAATCCGGCTTATCACTGTTTTTTCGATGCCTTAACATCTGCGCGACCCTCGCCAACATACCTGCGAACCTCCATCAGCGCCTTGTCGCACGAGTTTGGGAGGATTCTGCGATGTCTCCGTCTGGGAAAA
Organism: Methylocystis sp.; assembly: GCF_050246715.1. Taxonomy (NCBI): domain Bacteria; kingdom Pseudomonadati; phylum Pseudomonadota; class Alphaproteobacteria; order Hyphomicrobiales; family Methylocystaceae; genus Methylocystis; species Methylocystis sp. Next base: position 3,532 of record NZ_JBFWVN010000041.1, on the reverse strand, counting down.
GAGCGCTTGAATTTACATAGGATTCCTATATGATGTTCACATGACCAAGCCCGCTGAAATTCCGTCCCTGAGCCGTCGCCTGCGCGATGGGCTGGAACGTGTCGCCACGGTGCTGCGGTCTGAGCGCTGGGGCGCGCTGGAGAAGACGCCGCTTAATCCCACCCAAGCGCAAATTCTCGCGCTCATTCAGGGGAACAAGAACAAGCCTGAGCGCATCAGCGCGATTGCACGGCATCTGGGGGTGAGCCAGCCGACGGCGACCGACTCCATTATCTCGCTTGAAAAAAAAGGATTGGTCTCGCGCCACCCCGATCCCCGCGACGGCCGCGCCGTTGGCGTCGTTGCGACCGAGGTGGGCCGTGTTCTCGCCGGCAAGATCGGCGCCCGGACGACGGCGACTGATCGTGCGCTCGCCGCGTTGACCAGGGGCGAACAGGAAGAATTTCTGCGCCTGCTCGTGAAGCTGATTCGCAATCTGCAAATCGCGGGGGCGATCGAGCCGCAGCGGCTGTGCGTCACCTGCCGCTATTTCCAGCCCCACGCCCATCCGGGCGCGAGGGCGCCACATCATTGCGCCTATGTGGACGCGCCGCTCGGCGCGGACGGTCTCCGCCTCGATTGTTCCGAGCACGAAGCGCTGCCCACCGAGCAGCAAGAAGCCGCTTGGAGCCGCTACGCTGAGGGCCTCGCGCCTCGACCAGCGCCTCCGTGAGAGAGGGCTCGAATTTCTGACGCGCTTGGTCCGCGCCAGAAGAGCGGGCGGCTCGCCGGCGGCAACCAGCGAACCGCCCTTTGATCTCCATCCCCCGAAAGAGAAGGAGTTAGATCATGTCACACAAGGCCGTTTTCTACCATGCCGGCTGTCCGGTCTGCGTCGACGCCGAGCGGCGCTTCGTCGACAGTCTCGACCCCAAGAAATATGACATCGAGATCGTGCATCTTGGCCAGGCCAAGAATCGCATCGCCGAAGCCGAGGCGGCCGGGGTGAAGTCCGTTCCCGCCTTCGTCATCGAGGGTCAACCCTACCACATCAATTTCGGGGCTGAGTTGTCGGCCCTGAAATAGCGTGTGTAGCCGCGCGCGCGGGGCGGGCCAGTTTCTAGCCCGCTCCAAAACCGTTTGCTCGGCGCAAACGAGATCAATTTGAATACAATCCAGCTCGGAATATCGACAACTATGACGCTCGCATCGCGCCAGAACTTTCGGTTGAGCGCTGGCGCAACAGCACGACGCCAATTTCGGTCACCGACCTTCGGGGCTGCGCGGTGATGCGGCGCGCATCCCAGATGCTTTGTCCAGGCTGCATCACACTTGGGATGCCCCAGTCGCGGCGCGCTTACGATCTATTTCGCGATAGGGATCTCGCGGCCATCGGCCTGCATACGGTGTTCGAGGATCACGCGGCGATGTCGCTCGTTTCGCTTGCAGCCTTCATTCAAGAATATCCGGTGACCTTTCGGATCGGCATCGACCAGCGGGGCCAAGGCGGACCCATCCCCGTCACCATGGCGATAAGAGATGTGCGGCACGCCAACACGATCGTCACCGGACGCGACGGACAGATTCGCCGTCACGGGTTCGGCCGAGAAAACGATATGACGCTGGGCGCCATACTGGGATCGTCGGCCGACAAATCGGCGCCGCCATCATGACGCCGCCCGCGACACGCCCTACTGTGCTCTCCGGGCTTATCGAGCCGCTCGGCGACGATGGTCGATTGAGCGCCATCGCCAAACGGCCCGCGCTCCCGCCTTGGCGCATCGGCGCTTTGGGCCTTGCGGGTGACGCACAGGCGGACACCAATCATCACGGCGGCCCAGAGAAGGCGCTCCATCAATATGCGTTCGAGCATTACGCCGACTGGGCCGACGAGATCGGCGACAATCCCTTACTGCGGACGCCGGGCGCCTTCGGTGAGAATCTATCCACTACAGAATGGACCGAAACCAACGTCTGCGTAGGCGACGTCGTTCGCTTCGGGAGAGCGCTGCTGCAGGTCAGCCAGGGCCGCCAGCCGTGCTGGAAACTCAATCGCCGTTTCGCTCAACCCGACATGGCGCTACGCGTGCAATCGAGTCGACGCTCTGGATGGTATTATCGCGTGCTCGAAGCCGGCATGGCAGAGCCGGGAGATTTTCTGCGGGTCGTCGACCGGCCGCGCCCGGAGTGGAGCATCGAGCGCCTCTACCTTTTGCTCTATTGCGACACGCATGACCGAAACGGGCTTGCGAGCATGGCCGCAATACCCGAGCTTGCACAAAATTGGCGCGAGCTGGCACGGCAGCGTGTGCACAGCGGCAAAATCGAAGACTGGACGCGACGCCTCAGTGGCACGGAATTCTCGGGGTAGATCACAAGGGGAAATCTTCATCAGCCTGCTCAAATTTCGATGTCGTCGACGTTTGGCTAGCTGGCGACGACCCGGCATGGTTCGTTGAGCCACTGGAAACCGAGCTGGTGATCGCGGTCGCGACCACCAGCTCGAACAAGTTACTCCCCCGGTGACATTCAATCGCCTGATAACGGATGATGTCGGCTATTCTCTACCTATCGGTCGCCCCGGGCGAAGGAGGCAGCAGTTTAACGATCTGAAATCGTCTTGGAGCCAGACAGTATATATTTAATGATGCCAAATAAAATTCCCATGCGTTTACTCTTCTGTGGTCCTTTTGCTTGGCGCTTGCTTCCCGCAACCTGAAGCGGTCAATAAGACTGCTTACCCCTGTTGCCTTGTTGACGAGCGATGGCTGGCCGCGCCCGAGGCCGACGCGGACACGGCCGTCGCTCTCAGCTGAGGCGCAAGCAAGCATGTTGAAAGTTCGACCAAAGGGAGGAACAAATGGCTGTCAACGTTCACAGCGGCTCGATCGGGAAAATACTGCTCTATATCGCCGGCTTTGTCGCCTTTGTGGTCGTCGGGCTGGCCGGGGGGCCCGCGCTGATTTCGCCCGACACGGCCAACATCACCGGTGCGACCGGTTCAACCGCGCGCATGATTCAGTAAAGCGCGTGCGACGGCGTTTCGGAATCCCATCCGCCCAGAACGCCGTCGTTCACAAACTTTGTAATTTTCAACAGCGCGCCCGTTGCAAAGCCGGGTCGTTTGCGGCGGACTCTGCCGCCCCGCTACAACATTGCTCGGATTCACGCGGATAGATAGACGCTGCACCATTGTGACGGCGGCACTATCAGGTTGACGGAGTGAGGTCGGCAAAAAGCCGTTTGGTTTTCTTGGTTGTTCATGCAGCTTGGCGCATGCCGGAAATCGCGCGCCACGTGGCGATAGCCGCCGCGTGATGAGCACGGCGGACCGTGCCACTGGTTTGCTGTTCCGGATATGGCAAGCGGAAAAGATTGGCGCTTTGGTCGTGAATGGATAAAAATCGCTGCGCCTGTCGCGACGATTTGAATCGCTTCATGATCCGCTCCCGTCACCGTGTCGGTTGATGCGAATTCTCGGCCCTGTTGTTCAGATCCCATGGGGAGGTGGATAGCAACCGGCGCTTTGGCAGAGTGAGGTTGCGACCACCCA
>NZ_JBFWVN010000040.1:0-34498 GCF_050246715.1 Methylocystis sp. | reverse complement strand
GATGTCATCGCCCGCATCGCCGATCACCCGATCTCAAAGCTCGACGAACTGCTCCCTTGGAAATGGGAGAAAGCCGCGCCTCACGCCGTCGCCGCTTAGCCACCCCTGGTCATAAGATCACGCTTACCTTGAAGCGCTGCTGCGCGCCGGCGTGAACGCACCGCATTCGTGCCGCGCCGGCAATTGCCAGAGCTGCATGCATCGGGCAATCGACGGCGCGCCGCCGTCGGAATCGCAGTCGGGCCTGACCGACGCGCAAAAGGCGATGGGCTATTTTCTGCCCTGCATCTGCCGACCGACGACGCCGCTGACGATCTTGCGGCCTGACGATCTCGGCGCGCGTCTTGAAGCGGTCGTGCGCGCCATCGATCCGCTAAGCGACGATAGCGTCCGGCTGCGAGTCGAGGCCGACGGATTCGCCTATCGGCCCGGACAATTTGTCGAACTGAGCGTCGGAGACGACCTCAAGCGCCATTATTCGCTGGCCAGCCATCCAGAGGAAGATTCCTTCCTCGAAATGCACATTCGCCTCCATCAGGACGGACGCATGAGCCGCCATCTGGCGGACAAGCTGCGCGCCGGCGACAAAGTGCATGTCGCAGGACCATCAGGCTCATGCTTCTACGAAGGCGTTCATGAGGATCAGCCGATGCTGCTGATCGGCGCGGGCACTGGCCTCGCGCGGCTTTATGGCGTTCTGCGCGACGCGCTTCGCAAAGGCCATCGTGGCCCGATCACGCTCTATCACGGCGCGCGCAGCCGCAAAGGTCTCTATCTCTCGGAAGAATTGCAGGCGCTGTCGAATTTGCGCGACAATGTCGACTATCGCCCCTGCGCCTTGGATCCGTCGGCGCCGCATGGCGGCGATGTCGCGGCGACGGCGCTCGAAGCCGAGCAGAGCGTCTCCGCCGCCGCGATATTTCTATGCGGCGGCGAGAATCTGGTGAAGCGCCTGAAGCGCGAATTGTTCATGCGCGGCGCGAGCCTGAAAAACATCCGATCAGACGCATTCACGCCGGCGCGGTGAGCGGGGACCAAAGCGCGCCGCCAAAAAAGTAAATGCCGCTTTTTCGCATAGAACAATTTCAGTCTGAACCGCTCGAATGTCATTCTCGACGCGCGCAACGCGCGCGATCGGGAATCCAGAGCAATCCCAGCGTTCCTGGGTTGGCCCTGGATTCCCGGTCAGGCCTTCGGCCTGCCGGGAATGACAAGGTCCGAGCGAATGGATAATCGGCATTCGCATGAAAGCGACCGTATTATCCGCGTTCGGGCGATGCCCGCGCTCTAATGCGCCAGGAATTTGAACGGCTCGGCTGGGACAAATTTGTCGGCGACTTCGCCCGAAAGAATCGGGCTGCCCGAGAGATCGAGCTTCGCCGGCTTGGCGCCCGGTTCGAGTTTCAGCTTCGTCAGATCGACCCAAAAGATCGACGGATTCAGGGTGGGCTCGAAATAATAGAGCCGATTCTTGATGTCGGTGACCGAGCGCCATCGCGTCGAAGCGATATTGGGCTCCTGCGGCGTGGAAATCCCAAGCGGCACCGAAATATTGCGGATAATCGAAAAGACGCTGGCGATCGCGACGCGCTTGTCATCGACTTTCGGAGTCGCGTTCAAATTCCAATAGGCGCGGGCGAAGCGGTCGGACGCCCGATGCGTGCCAGGAAGGAAATTCGACCCGCCGATCTCGACCCAATAAGTGTTGAGCGCGAGCTGCTGATCGAAGGGCGGCGAATTCGTCATCACCGTGAATTTTGGACTGTGATGGATGACGAGTTTGCCGCCGAGATATTCGAGAATGGCGCTGTCGCCAGAAGCGTCGGCGAGCGCCATATGGCTCGCCGCTTTCACGCCGCCGGGAAGGTCCGGCGCGACGATCGCAAAGGGCTCCTTTTGCAGCGCCTTCACCGCATCGGCGACGCTCGCATAATTGTCGAGAACGTATTGGGCCCAGCCGCCGACCGAGAGCAGCGGCTTCTTTGACGCTTTCGGGTCGCCGTAATCCGCTTCGGCAAGATAGAGAAGGCTAACGACGAGGCCTGAATCGTTCACGCCTTCAGCCGTCGCTGCGTCGTAAAAGTCGGCGATGAGCGACCCATGTTTAGAGGTCCATTTGATCGAGCCGGGGCCAACGCCGCCGTCGCGCGCCATGCCGCGCGGAAAAGACCACAGATTTGTGCGCGGATCGACGTCCCAATCCATGGTCCGGCCGACGATATAGTCCTTATCGGCGGTCCCATAGAGCACGCGGGTGCAGGCCTCGGCGCTCGCAAACGTCAATGTGAGCGCGGCGCAGCCGAGAAGCGAATTCGCCAAAAACTTTCTCATGCCGGATTCCTTTCGATCCAATCGCCTTAAACATAGGGCGCCCGCGGCTTCAGGACCCGATTTCGATCCGCGCGTCGACGCCCATCAGCTTGCCGAGCCCCTTCAAGCGATTGAGCACGCGCTCGCTCGCCAGATCGGCGAAAGCCTGCGGCAAAGCGAGCGTCGCCGCGCGGTCGCAGATCAGAAGACGCGTGCGCGGCAGCACGCCGGGCATCGACGCCGACAATAGATAGGCGACGCGCATCAGCGCCCCGAGAATCCGCGCGCGCATGAACAGACGCGTCGTCAACAGAGTACGTAAATCGGCAAGTCCTTCGGCGCCGTCGACCCCCTCGTGACGAAACACGATCGCAAGCGACAGAAAGGCGCGCCCGGGATGATCGATCGCGACGAACGGCCCCTGGGTGACGATATTCATCGCGCGCTGCGCGCGATATTCGGGATGAGCGCGCCAGGCGATGTCGGAGAGCAGACAGGCGGCGTGACGCAACCGGCGCTCTTCCTCCGTCTCGTCGATCCCGCTCTTGTCCATGAAGGCGTCGGTCCAATCGACGAGATCGTCGCCATAGCCCGGGGCGCGCGCGAATGTCGTCTCCAATTCGCGAGTAGCCGCGAGCAATGGGTCGATGCGCCGCTCCGCAGACGGCAGCCGTTCATACAGCATGCCTTCACGCACGCCGGCGGCGGATATGACGATCTCACGAGGTTTGGCGCGACGGATGATTTCATCGAGCACGATCGCGCCATAGGCGAGCAAAGGCCGGCGCGCCGCCGAAACCACGTTGATATCTTCCAGCGCCTCGCTGTCGATATGTTCGACAAGCTCAGCGAAATCAGCGGCTTCGCTCGTTTGGATGCGGTAATGATGCATCACGCCGAGCGGATAGTTGCGTTGGCGCATGTGGAGTTTCGCCAGCGAGCGCCAGGTGCCGCCGACTGCATAGAAAGTGCGGCCCTTGAGATGTTCGAGCGGCTTGGCGTCGGCGATCGACTTGCGGGCGATGCGCGTCGCTTCGCGCATCGAGCGCTGCGCGGCGTCCATCAGCGCCAAGCCGCCGAGCGGCAGCGTGACGCCCTTGCCGAGCGTCTCCTTGTGGACGTCGATCAATTCCAGCGAGCCGCCGCCGAGATCGCCGACGACGCCGTCCGGTTGGTGAATCGCCGAAACGACGCCGAGCGCGGAAAGCTCCGCCTCGCGACGTCCGGAAAGCAGCGAAATGTCGCGCTGAATGGCGTCGCGCGCCGCTTCGAGAAACACCGTGCCGTTCTTGGCTTCGCGCACCGCGGCGGTGGCGATCACCTCGATGTCGTCGACGCCCATCGTCTCGCAAAGCGCGCGATAGCGCCGCAGCGCCTTCATCGCCTTGCCGACGGCGTCGTCAGCCAGCCGGCCCGTCGTGACGACGCCCTTGCCGAGGCCGCACATCGCCTTTTCGTTGAATATCGGCGTCAGCGCGCGCGCCAGCGCCTGATAGGCGACGAGACGCACCGAATTCGAGCCAATGTCAACGATGCCGACGGGTTTTGGCGCGGGGTCGGAACGCTGCGTCAGGTGACGCCGCAACGTCTCAAGCATGTTGTCCGCGCTTCGACAGCGAACGCGGCCGCCAGTCTTTGAGCGACTTGCCGCGACCCGAAAGCGAGGGGTTGGTCATGAAATATTTATGCGCATTGAATCGCTCTTCGCCTTCCGGCGGAACGATGCGCAACGACGAGCCGTCCGGCAGAACCCGATAGCTCTGCTCATTGTCGATCAGATTGGCGAGCATGATCTGATCGAGCACCTGCTGATGCACCGTCGGATTGAGAATCGGCATCATCGCCTCGACCCGGCGATCGAGATTGCGCGGCATCAGATCGGCGGAAGAAATATAGACATGCGCGCGCGGATTGGGCAGCGCATGGCCGCCGCCGAAAGCATAGACGCGCGCATGTTCAAGGAAACGTCCGACGATCGATTTCACCCGAATATTATCGGAAAGCCCCGGAACGCCCGGCCGCAGACAGCAGATGCCGCGCACGATGAGATCGATCGACACGCCCGCTCGCGAGGCCGCGTATAGGGCGTCGATGATTTCCGGATCGACAAGGGCGTTGCATTTGCCCCAGATGACGCCGGGCTTGCCGGCCTTCACGAAGCCGATTTCCTGCTCGATGTGTTCGAGAAGCTTCTTTTTGAGCGAAATCGGCGAAACCGACATGCGCTCCAGTCCCGCAGGCTCAGCATAGCCGGTGATAAAATTGAAGATGCGGGAGACGTCCCTGCCGATCGCCGGATCGGCGGTGAATACCGAAATGTCCGTATAGATGCGCGCCGTCACCGGATGATAATTGCCGGTGCCGACATGACAATAGCTGACGAGTCCCGAGCCTTCGCGGCGCACGACGAGCGACAATTTGGCGTGCGTCTTGAGTTCGATGAAGCCGAAGACCACTTGCGCGCCGGCGCGTTCGAGGTCGCGCGCCCAGCGAATATTCGCCTCCTCGTCGAAGCGCGCCTTCAGTTCAACGAGCGCGGTGACGGATTTGCCGGCCTCGGCCGCCTCCACGAGCGCGCGCACGATCGGGCTGTTGTTCGACGTGCGATAGAGCGTCTGCTTGATCGCGATGACATTGGGATCGCGCGCCGCCTGTTGCAGGAACTGCACCACGACGTCGAAAGATTCGTATGGATGATGGACGGCGAGGTCCTTCTGCTTGATCGCCAGGAAACAATCGCCGCCATTGTCGCGCACCCGCTCAGGAAAGCGCGGATTATATGGTTTGAATTTGAGCTCCGGCCGGTCGAGCGCGACCAGTTCGGAGAGATCGTTGAGCGCCAGCATGCCGTCGATTTCGAACGTCTCGGGCTCATTCACGTCGAGCTCCTCGGCGACGAGCGCGCGCAAGGTCGCCGGCATATCGGCGGCGACTTCGAGCCGAATCACCGAACCGCGCCGGCGCCGTTTCAGCGCCGTCTCGAACAGCAGCACAAGATCTTCGGCTTCTTCCTCGACTTCGAGATCGCTGTCGCGGATGACCCGGAACAGCCCCTGCCCGCGCAGCAGATATCCGGGGAAGAGCCGCTGCGCGTTCATCGCGATCAGCGTTTCGAGCAGCATGAAGCGCTCGCGTCCCCCGCCGCCCGTCGTCGGCAGACGCACAAAACGCTCGATCTTCGGCGGCAGGCGGACAAGCGCCTGCAGCGTCTTGCGATCGCCGGGACGCACCAGTTCGAGCGCCAGGGTGAAGCCGAGATTGGGGATGAAGGGGAACGGATGCGCCGGATCGACGGCGAGCGGCGTCAACACCGGAAAGACGCGGCTGAGGAAATATTCCTCGAGCCACTCGCGGTCGGCCTTGGAGACATCGGCAGGCTCGACGATGGCGATGCCGACGCCCTCGATCTCCGCGCGAAGTTCGCGCCAGCGCCGCAGCTGCTCGCTGGTCAGGAGCGTAACGCGTTCGGTGATCTTGGTCAGCTGCTCGGCCGGCGTGAGGCCGTCCTCGGAGCGCGCGATCACGCCGGAGCGCACCTGCCCACGCAAGCCGGCGACGCGCACCATGAAGAATTCATCGAGATTATTGGCCGAAATCGACAGAAAACGCAGCTGCTCGAGCAGCGGGTGATTGCGGTTGGAGGCCTCCTCCAGCACACGACGGTTGAACTCAAGCCAGGACAATTCCCGATTGATGAAGCGCTGCGGAGAAGCCGCAAGCTTGGCTGGATCCTCAACGAGAATCTCGTCGGCGCGATCCATAACGTCGATGTCGGCGCCGGTGCGCTCGGCTGGGAGCTGATCCTGAATGTGGGGCTTCATTTCCATGTTCCGCTCGGGGCCATCATGCCACAGGCTCGCGCCGCGAAGAAAGGCTCGGCGCTAATCCCTGATAAATTCATCCATAACCTTGGCCGCCAGCGCCCGTGTGACAGGGCGTCCCTGGGCCAAAGCCTCCCGGTCGAGAGCGGCGACGAAGGCGCGCGCCGCATCGAGCGACCGCTCCAGCCTCAACGCCGCGAAGGCCAGCGCCGGCGGCTCGACGATCAGTTGACGATCGGCGAAGAGTTTCACCAGCACGGCGCGCACCAATTCCTCGTCCGGCGCGCCGATTTCGACCGCCGGCGCGCGGCGCAGGCGCGACAGCAGGTCAGGGAGGCGCACGTCCTCCGCCCGCGGCGCCCGGGCCGAGCCCATCAGCAGGAAGGCGCCGGTTTCGCTCACGAAATTCAACAGATGAAACAGCGCGGTTTCGTCGGACGCCCGATCGACGTCGTCAATGAGGATCGCTCGCGGCGCGTCGGCGGCGAGTTCGTCCAGCGTCGGCAAGGCGTCCGGCGAAATGGCGCGGGCGTCGGCGCGCGCCGCCCAAATGGCGCAAAGATGGCTCTTGCCCGCGCCTTTTGGGCCGATCAGCATCAGAACGCGATCCGGCCAATCCGGCCAGCGCTCGATCATGTCCAGCGCCGCGCGATTTGACGCCGCGGGCAGAAATTCTTCGCGCCCGAATCGGGGCGTCGTCGGCAGATCGAGCGGCAGCTGACTTACCGACCCGCCGTACTCCGGCGCACGCGCCTTGGTCATGGGCGGTCCGAAATCGGATGCTGATAGAGCGCGCTCGCGCGATAGCGCTGCGCCAGAAAGCGCATGAAGGCGCCGAGCGCCGCGGCGACAGGCACGGCGACGATGAGTCCGGTAAATCCGAACAACGCCCCGAAAGCCAGCAAGGCGAACATGATCCAGACCGGATGCAGGCCGACGGAGGCGCCGACCAGCCGCGGCGAGAGGACGTAGCCGTCCATGATCAGACCTGTCGTCACGATCGCCACCGCCTCGATCGGCAGATTGAGGTGCGGCCAGCCTTGAACGATCGCCACGATGATCGACAGCACAAAGGCGGTGATTGAGCCGACATAGGGAATAAAGCTCAAGAAACCCGCGCTGACGCCGATGAGGAAACCGAAGTTCAGTCCGATCGCCGAGAGCCCCACCGCATACCAAATGCCAAGAAACAGGCAGACGAGCGACTGCCCGCGAACGAAGCCGGCAAGCGCACGGTCGATGTCGCGCGCGAGCGAACGGACGTCGTCGCGATGGCGCGGCGGGATCAAATCGTCGATGATCGCGACCATGTGATCCCAGTCGAGCAGCATGTAAAAGGCGACGACCGGCGTGATGACGATGAGCGAGACCACATTGATGAGCGCATAGCCGCGCCACAACAGCGATTTCACGAAATCGCCGAGCAATGTCGGCGCCTGACTCGTAAGATCGTTGATGTATTTTTGCGCATCGAAAGTGGCGGCTGCGCCGCCGAGCCCGAATTCCCCCAACCAGCCGTTGATCGAGTCGCTGGTGAAGCGCTCGCTCCATTGCGTGAGCAGGCCGTGCAACGTCTGCAGATAGGCCGGCAGCGAGGTTATGAAGCCGGCGAGCTGGTGCGAGAGAATCGGCACAAGAGTGACGGCCACGGTTCCAACGACCAGAAGAAAGGCGACAAGCAGAAGCCCTGCGGCGCCAAGCCTGGACAGGCCGAGACGCTGCAGCCGATCAGCTACAGGATCAAGGAGGTAGCCCAACGCGGTTCCGGCGACGAAGGGCGCGAGGACCGGGCTTAGAAAATAGAGGGCGAATCCCAACGCCAGAAGCGTCAGGCCCCACAGCGTGAGCTGCCGTTCGGGGCTCAGCCCCGCCCATTGCAGCTGCTGCATCTCGGCTTCTCTGTCCGCTTCAATAGGTTGCGACGGGAATGCGGCCGACTTCGCCATATCGGAGCCGACCGGCGGATTTCTCTGCGACATGTCACAGCCTCATATGCCGGACCCAGAGCCACAGATAGACGCAGGCGGAAGCGACGGTCAATGCGGCGACGAGGGCGATCAGCGTCACGTTTAGGACCGGAATGTGAACGCCATATGCCTGCGCGGCCAGGACGACGCCCGCCAGCGTCAGTTGCGCCGCCGTGGTCGCCTTGGAAGAAAAATGTGGACGAACCTTCATCGGCCGGCCCATCAGCCAGGCGAGCGACACCGCGCCGATGATCATGATGTCGCGAAACACCACCATGATGGCAAGCCAGGGCGGCAAGGCGTCGACAATGGCGAGCGTGACATACATCGAGACGATCAGCGCCTTGTCCGCGATCGGGTCGAGAATCGCGCCGAGCTCCGATTGGAGATGGTACGTCCGGGCCATCCAGCCATCGAGCGCGTCCGAAAAGCCGGCGATGGCGTAAAGCACGAAGGCGGCGCTCCATTGACGCTCGACAATCAAGGAGATCGCCACGGGCGTCAGAACCAGACGGCCGATGGTGATAAAGTTCGGAACTGAAGCAAACCAATTATTCGTCATGACGCCTTATCTGGCGCGCGCGCCGCAGTTTTCAGCGCTCATCATTTTCGCCCCGCGCGCCAGTAGGACGCAGCCGCGGCCAGTCCGAGCGCGACGGCGACGAGGGCGAGGAGCAAAGTCGAAATTGCGTTGATCTGCGGCGAGACCCCCAGGCGCACCTGTGAATAAATCCGCATCGGCAGCGTCGTCGCGCCGGGGCCGGTCGCGAAGCTGGCGATGACGAGATCGTCAAGGGAAAGGGTGAACGCCAAAAGATAGGCGGTGATGATCGCCGGCGCGATCTGAGGCAGCGCGACGCGAAGGAAAGCTTCGGCCGGAGTCGCGCCGAGGTCCATCGCCGCCTCTTCGAGCGTCGAATCGCAATCGCGCAGCGCCACGAGAATCGCAACCGTGCTAAAGCACATCGTCAGCGTGACATGGCCAATGACCAGCGTCACGAAGCCCCGTCCGACGCCAAGCGCCACGAAGCAGGTGAGAAGCGCGAGCCCGAGCACGACTTCCGGCAGAACCAGCGGCGCATGCAACGCGCCGAAAAACGGCAGGCGGCTGCGAAAGCCGCCAAAACGCGCCAGCGCGATCGCCGCGAGAAGGCCCAGCAGCGTCGCGATCGTCGCCGAAACCAATGCGGCGGCGAGGCTGATTTTCGCCGAATGCAGCAGCTGTTCGTTCTCAAGGAGCGCTGCGTACCATTTCGCTGAAAATCCGCCCCATACGGAGACAAGACGCGAGGCGTTGAAGCTCATCGCCGCGAGAATGACGATCGGCGCGTAAAGAAACACGAAGCCGGCGAAAAGAGTTGCGCGACGCGCGAATGAGGCGGCGGCGCTCATCGTGCGCGTTCTTCCTTCAGCCGCGCGCGCTCCCACGCCAGCAGCGGGACCATCAAGAGAGCGACGAGCGCCATCGCCGCGGCCGAGGCCGCCGGCCAATCGTGATTAGAGAAGAAATCATTCCACAAGATTCGTCCGATCATCAACGTCTCGGAGCCGCCGAGGAGATCGGGAATGACGAATTCGCCAACCGCCGGAATGAACACAAGGAGCGACCCCGCAATGACGCCTTCGCGCGACAGCGGCCATGTCACGCGCAAGAACACTTGCGCGGGCGACGCCCCGAGATCGGCCGCAGCCTCGCGCAGGCTCTTGTCCTGACTCTCCAGCGCCGCATAGAGCGGCAACAGCATGAAGGGCAAATACGAGTAGACGATGCCGATGACGACGGCTCTCGGCGTCGCATAGATCTGCAGCGGCGCGGAAATGACGCCGAGCGCGATCAGCGCGTTGTTGATCAGCCCTTCATCCTTTAGAAGCGCGATCCACGCATAGACGCGGATGAGAAAGCTCGTCCAGAAAGGCGCGGCGGCGAGGCCGACGAGAACGGGTCGCCAGCGTTCCGGCGCGCGCGCCATAGCGAGCGCGAAAGGATAGGCGACGATCAGCGTGATCAATGTCGCAATTGCGGCGATGGTCAGCGAAGAGAGATAGGATTCGAGATAAAGCGTGTCGCTGATGAGCGCGCGATATGAGTCGAGCGTAAACGTCTGCGCCTTGGCCCAGATGTCGGCGAGACTATCGGAAGACTGAAAAATCGGCCTATAGGGCGGGCGCGCCAGCACCGACTGCGAGACGGAAATCTTGGCGACGAGCAGCATCGGCGCGAGAAAGAAAGCGCTAACCCAGAGATAGGGCGCGGCGATCACGAGCCGTTCGCCCAGTGAAAGTCTGCGCCGTGGCCCGCTCATCTGGCGCCCTCGCGGCGCGCGGCGCACGGGACGCTCTCATCCTGAGGAGCGCCTGAAAGGCCCGTCTCGAAGGACGAGGGCGTCGCGTCGCATCGCGGATTTCCTCGTCCTTCGAGACGGCCTCTTCGAGGCCTCCTCAGGATGAGGAAATCCGTGTTGCGCTGCGTCTTCGTTGTCATCCTCACCCTAACTCTCCTCCGCGAGAAGCGCGCCGGCGTCAGACGGGAAGCTCAGCTTCACCGCATCGCCGATCGCGTAGCGCTCGCCATGGGCCGCCGCCGCGCGCAGCACGACATTCTCGGCGACGCGCACCCGCAGCAGAGTGGTTTCGCCGCGAAACACGAAATTTTCGACGACCCCGCCAATTCCTTCTCCTTCGCGCGCGACGCCGATGCGCTCGGGACGCACGCTCAGCGTCGCAGGCGCGCCCTCTGGAAGGTCGCCGGCTTCGCAGGGAATTCGTCCAAACTCGGCGATCAGCGCCGGGCCGAGGTTGCGCGCCACGTTACGTTCCACGCGTCCCTCGATGAAATTGGTTTCGCCGACGAAGCCCGCGACGAACCGCGTCGCGGGACGATCGTAAATCTCCATCGGCCCCGCGACCTGCTCCACCCTGCCCGCCCGCATCACCGCGATGCGGTCGGCAAGCGCCAGCGCCTCGTCCTGATCATGAGTGACGATGACGAAGCTGGTTTGCGTCAGCCTCTGGATCTCCTTGAGTTGAAACTGAGTCTCTTCACGCAGCTTGCGATCGAGCGCGCCGAGCGGCTCGTCGAGCAACAACATTTTCGGACGCGGCGCGAGCGCGCGCGCGAGCGCGACGCGCTGCTTCTGTCCGCCCGACAATTCGTCGATTCTCCGGCGGCCAAAAGTCGAAAGCTGGGTCATCGCGAGGAGTTCATCGACGCGCGCGTCGATCGCGTCTTTGGCTTCGCCCTGCCGGCGCAGGCCGAAGGCGATGTTCTCGAAAACATTGAGATGGGGAAACAGCGCATAGGATTGAAACATCATGTTCACAGGGCGCCGAAACGGCGGCACGCCGGAAAGATCGACGCCGTTCAATGTGATCGCGCCGACATCGGGCGTCTCGAAACCGGCGATGCAGCGCATCAGCGTGGTCTTGCCGCAGCCGGACGGTCCAAGCAGCGCGAAAAATTCGCCGGCGCCGACATGAAGCGATACATTTTCGAGCGCGACGACCGCGCCGAAGTTCTTGCTGACGTTCTTTATCGACAGCAGCGGCGCGTTCACGCGCCGGCCTCGTCGCGACGAAACTCGGCGCGCCAATGGCGCGGAAAATCGCCGTTTGGCGGAAGATCCTCCAGCGAAATGAGCCGAAGGCCGTCGACGGCGAATGATTCAATGGCGGTTCGCGTAAGCGGCCATGGCGGGCCGCCAAGCTCTTCGTCCTCTTCGCGCGCCCGCGAGATGATCAGCAGCGTTCCGCCCGGCGCGACAAAAGACGCGAGCGCCCGCGCGGCGTCGGGCAGAAGCGTCTCGGGCAGCGCCTGCAGCGTGTAAAGCTCATGCACGAAATCGAACGCGCCGCGCCAATCCAGCGGCGCATTGAAGAGATCGGCTGCGCGGTAGTCGACCGCGCTTTGCGGAAAGCGTTGACGCGCCCATTGCACGGCGCGCTCGACGAGATCGAAGGCGGTCACGCGCGCGCCGGCCCGCGCCAGCGCTTCGGCGTTGTCGCCAAGTCCGCAGCCGACGTCGAGCGCGCGAAGGCCAGCGATCGGGCGCCCTGCGAGCCAATTCTCGAGCAGCGGACGCGGCTCGAGATGCGCCCAGGGCACGCCGGCCGGATCGCCCTCGGCGAGCGCATAGACCGCCTCGAACCATTCCTGGCGTTTGGGATCGGATTCCCCGGCGCGCTTATATGGATCGATAGCGTCGAGCCTTTCGCGCGCCCGGGCGCGTCGCTCCGCGAATTCCTCGCCTATAATTTCGGTTCGCGCGCCTTCTCTTCCCATCCGCCGCCCTCGCTCTGCTGGTGGTAGACGAGGCTATAGCCCAGATCGCGCAGTTCTTTCCATTGCGCGCGCGCGTCGGCAAGCTCCGCCTCGTCGCGCCCGTCGAACAGCAGAGCGGCGCGTTGGCGCGGCGCGCCAGGGCCGGCGAGCGCAGGCGCCAGGCGCGCGCCCTCGATGAAGAAGCGCACGTCGGCGTCATTGGGGTTGTCGATCTCGCAAGTGAGATAGACGGGCTGCGTCTCAGGCGCGCCGTCGGCCTTCACGCCGTGCGGCAGAAAGCTCTCCGGACGGTACGACCACAAATCCTGGTCGAGTTTGGCGAGAGAGGCGTCGCTCGTCGCCTGCACGATCGCGCGCCAGCCGCGCGCGCGGGAGCGCTCCAGCAGCGCCGGCAGGGTCTGGGACACCGTGAAGCGGGTCAGATGATAGAAGGCGATTTCGGGCATATGGCGCTCCGCACCGCCGCCCTATGTCGAAACTCTCGACGTTGCGCAAGGTCGAGAACCGGCCGCGCTCCTCACCCCGGCGTCCAGGAGGGCGGATCGCTCGCGGGGAAGGATTCCACCCCGGCCTCATAGACGTCGTCCTTTGGCCCCTCCCAGACCACGCTGATGTCGAGCGCATTTCTGACTTTGATGAAGGAAGAGGCGGTGGAGGCGGCATATTCCGCCTCCATCCACTCGGCCGCCGAGGCGACCGAGCCCTTAAGCACGACGTCGTCGCCCTCGATATCGATCGTAATCGCCTTGGGGTCCGCCACGCCGCTTTGATCCAGCGCCTCGCGCACTGCGGCGCGAATCCACAATTTCTCCACACTGGTCATCGCAGCCTCGATCCGAAACGCCTCTGCCCCGACGGGCGCGGCGTGCGTTTTCAGCCTACATATGGGCCGTCGTCACCGAACGTTCCACCGGCTTCGAAAAACCGATGGCAAGGAGGATGACCGCGATCACCACATGGAGCCAGTTGTCGGCCCTGCTCATCGCGAACAGCGCGCCAAGCCCAGCGGCATTGGGGGCGACGAAGCCGAGAATGGCGATCAGCGCATAGATGAGGGCCAGCGCGCGGATCATCATGACCGGGACGCCGAAATAGGGGCTGAGCAGCAGCAGCGCGCCGGTGCCCAGATGCACGAAATTATGGACCGCGTTCACGTGGAAATAGCCGACACCGGAGATGAGCGGGTTGGAAACGAACCCCAGCAAGCCGATCGCCACGAAGACGACGCCGAGAATGGTCGCCACAAAGTCGGCGCGCCATTGAGATTCGATCATGATGCGTTCCTTTCAGTTCAGGACGAACTGCGTTGAGCATCAGATCGGGCGGCGCTGAAGCGTTTCCAATTAAAAAATTGAAATGATGTTGCTGAATACTTTTCCGCTAAGCTCCAGCGCCACGCGTTGGTCATTCTCTTGATGGTGGATGGAAGCCAATACTTAACTATTCATAATAGTCGCGCACCAGCCGGTCCAAGAGCCGCACGCCCCAGCCGGCGCCCCAGCTTTGGTTGGTGTCGCTCGCCGGCGAGCCCATGCCGGTGCCGGCGATGTCGAGATGCGCCCAGGGCGTCTTGCCGACGAAGCGCTGCAGGAATTGCGCGGCGGTGATCGAGCCGGCGTGGCGCCCGCCGGTGTTCTTCATATCGGCGAATTTCGAGTCGATCAGCTTGTCATAGGCGGGGCCCATGGGCAGGCGCCACAGCTTCTCGCCGATGTGGCTCCCGGCCTTGGTCAGTCGATCGGCGAGTTCGTCATTGTTCGAGAACAGCCCGCCATATTCCTGGCCGAGCGCGACGAGAATGGCCCCGGTGAGCGTCGCGAGATCGACGATCGCCGCCGGCTTGTGCTTCTCGATGACGTAAGTCAAAGCGTCGGCGAGGACGAGCCGCCCCTCGGCGTCGGTGTTGATGATCTCGATCGTCTGGCCCGACATCGACTTGACGATGTCGCCCGGACGCTGCGCCTTGCCGTCCGGCATGTTCTCGACCAGCCCGAGCACGCCGACGACATTGGCCTTCGCCTTCCTGGCTGCGATGGCGTAAAGGGCGCCGGTCACGGCTGCGGCGCCCGCCATATCGCCCTTCATATCCTCCATCGACGCGGCGGGCTTGATCGAAATGCCGCCGGAATCGAACACGACGCCCTTGCCGACGAAGGCGATCGGCGCCGCCCCTGGCGCGCCGCCGCTCCAGCGCAATACAACGAGCCGGCTGTCCGCCTCGGACCCCTGGCCGACGCCGAGCAGCGCCCGCATCCCGAGTTCGGCCATGGCCGTCTCGTCGAGGACCTCGACCTCGACGCCGAGCTTCATCAGTTCCGACGCCCGGCGGGCGAATTCCTGCGGGGTCAGGACATTCGCCGGCTCATTCACCAGGGTCCGCGCCAGAACGACGGCTTCCGCCAGATGGCTGGCATCGGCCAGCTCGCCGGCGGCGCTGTCGGGCTCGGCGACGGCGAGGACGACCTCCATCAGCCCGTAGCGATCCGCCTCGTCCTTCTTTTTGGTCTTGTACTGGTCGAATTTATAGGCGCGCAGCCAGCCGCCGAGAGCGAATTGCTTGACCGAGTCGGGCGTGGCGGGCGTCCCCTCCGGCATGTCGAAGAGGATCACCGCGCGCGCGCCGGGGCCGATTTTCACGGCAGTCTGTCCGCCGAGCGCGAAGAAATCGTCGAAGGGCTTGGCGGCTTGGCCGCCCTCTCCCTCAGCTTCGTCCGCCTTGCCGAGCCCCATGAGGATCAGCCGGCTCGCAGGCGCGCCGGGCGCCGCGAGAATTTCGATCGACGTTCCTGATTTACCTTTGAATTTCGCCGCCGCCGCGGCGCGCGCAAGATGGGGAACCGCGTCCTTCAGGATGCTCGCGGCGCGCTCGCCCATCGCGAGGTCGCGGCCGACGAAGGCCACGAGCGTGCGAGGATGCCCCTCCTCTTCCGGGTGGCGGAGCAGAGCTTCGGCGGCGTCGAATGGCTGGAGTTCATATTTCGCGTTGACGAGCATCAAAGCCTCATGCCTCCTTGACCGAAGCGGTCGCCATTCCGCCGCGAATGCGTCGGTTTTTGAAAAAGTTAGCGCCGGCGGCGCGCCAGGCGCGCAATTTGACGGGATTGGCGCGCACTATCTTCCGGCGGGCGAGCGCGGTCAATTGCTACGGCCAACTTTGGAGCCATTCCTCACTCCCGTTTTCCGCCGTGGAATCGCCGCGATCGTTGCGCAGAAATCCTGCCGTGGCGCAAAAGCAACGCTCGCAAATTGAATGCGTTGGCGCGGCTCGTCGGCGCCGCGCGACGCTTGCGCGCAAAGCCGGCGCCGTCTAGCGATCGTTAACGAAGATTTTACTGTTCGCGCTTGGGGGCGGATCGCTCTTGGGGCGGCGCGCCAAGACAAGAAGGAGGAAGGCCGCAGCCATGATCGGGGCGACGATCACGCGCTATTTCGCGCTGCGATTCATGCGCACGATTCTGGCGATCTTCTTGACGATTTTCTGCCTGATGTTTGTCGTCGTCTTCGTCGAGATGCTGCGGCGCGCGAGCGACAATCCGCAGGCCGGCACCGCGACCGTCGCCTTGATGACGGCGATGCGGGTGCCAGCGGCCGCGGAAATGATCCTGCCCTTCGCCGTTCTCTTCGGGTCAATGGCGACCTTCGTCGATCTAACCAGAAAGCTCGAACTGATCGTCGCGCGCGCCGCAGGCATGTCGGTCTGGCAGTTCATCGCGCCGCCGACGCTCACCGCCCTGCTGATCGGCATCGTGTCCGTCGCGATCTACAACCCGCTTTCGGCGTCGATGAAGCAGCGCTCCGAACAGATGGAATGGGATCTTTTCGGCGTGCCCGGCAGCCTGCGCATCGATCACGGCGTCTGGCTGCGTCAGCACGGCGTCGATGGTCTCGCCATCATGCATGCGATGAATTCGGCCAAAGGCGGCACCGAGCTGTCGCATGTCAGCGTCAATATCTACGCGCCGAAGGGCGGATTCCTCGAGCGCATCGAAGCCGAACGCGCGCGACTCGAACCGGGCGCCTGGGCGCTCGAAAACGCGCAGGTCAGCGTGCCAGGACAAGCGTCGCGCAGCGTCGGCTCCTACATGCTGGCTACCGAGCTGACGCCGGAGCAGGTCGCGGCGGCGACGACTCCGCCGCAGGGCACGCCATTCTGGTCGCTGCCGGAAATGACCGAGCGCACCGCCTCGGCGGGCCTCGACGCGACGGGCTACCGGCTACAATTTCAGATGCTCCTTGCGCGACCGCTGCTGCTCGTCGCGATGGTTCTCGTCGCCGCTTCCTTTTCGTTAAGATTCTTTCGATTTGGCGGCGTCGCCAAAACCCTTTCAGGTGGCGTGGCCGCGGGCTTCGTGCTTTATATCGTTACCAAAGTCCTCTCGGATCTCGGCGGCGCGGGCATGATAAATCCTGTCGTGGCCGCTTGGTCGCCTGCGCTTGTCGGGAGCATGTTGGGCACGGTGATCTTGCTGTATTCGGAGGACGGTTGATGGCGCTCGCCAGCCCCCTTCGGCGTCTCCTCCCCCTTCTTGTCGCGCTCGCTCTCGTCGAGGCTGCCTCAGCGACTTTCTCCGCGACGGCGCAACCTGCGGCCGCGGCGGGCGAGCGCATGGTTGTCGAGGCCAAGGAGCTCGTCTACGACGAGAAAAAGAACACGGTCACCGCGCGCGGCGACGTCCAGATCTACTATAAGGGACGACTGCTTGAAGCGGACCGCGTGACCTATGACCGCAATACCTCGCGCGTCCTCGCTGAAGGCCATGCGAAGCTGACCGAAAAAGACGGCTCAATCGCGCGCGCAGAGCGTTTCGACCTCACTGACGACTTCAAAAACGGCTTCATCGAAAGCCTGCAGGTCGACACGACCAGCAACACACATTTCACCTCGCCGCGGGCCGAGCGGGCCGGCGAGACGACGACCTTCGAAATGGGCAGCTACACCGCCTGCGAGGCCTGTCGCAACGATCCTGCGAAGCCGCGCACGTGGCAGATCCACGCCAAGCGGATCATCCACGACAACGTCGAGAAGATGGTGTATTACGAGGACGCGTCCTTCGACTTGCTTGGCGTGCCGATCGCCTATGTGCCGTTCTGGTCGTCGCCGGATCCGTCGGTCAAGCGCAAGTCAGGCTTCCTGTCGCCGGCATTCCTGTATCGCGAGCGGCTCGGGACGGGTGTCGCCGTGCCCTACTTCTGGGCGATCGCGCCGGATTATGACCTCACCGTCACGCCGATATATTTCTCGCGCCAAGGCCCGTTCGTCAGCGCCGAATTCCGCCAGCGCTTCGACAATGGCGCTTACTCGATCCGCGCCGACGGCACCCATGTGCAGGACACGAGCGCATTCGCAGCCGCGCCATACGGCGCTGGCAACAAGCGGTGGCGCGGCGCCATTCAGTCCTTAGGCGACTTCTGGCTCAATGACCGCTGGCACGCCGGCTGGGACATCACGGCGTTGTCCGATCGATATTTCCTTCAGGACTACAAGCAATATAACTATCTCTGGCAGAACTATTTCTTCCGCGAAGCGTCGTCGACGATCTTTCTGACCGGCCAGGGGCCGCGCAGCTATTTCGACATGCGCGGATATTATTTCCAGGTTCTGTCGCCTAGCGACGTGCAGGCGCAGCAAACCGTCGTTCATCCGGTCATCGACTATAACCGCGTCTTCGACATCGATCCGGCGGCGACAGCCGGCGTCGGCGGCCAGATCGAAGTAGACGGCAATGTGACGAGCACGTCCGCCAACCTCGCAAATTACGAGTCAATCAATCCGCGCCGGCTAGACAGCATCTATGGTCTTTACAACGTTTGCGAACTCTATGCGCGCGACGTCGTGCCTCAGCGCAGCACTTGTTTGCTTCGCGGCGTCGGCGGCGACTATCAACACGCGACGATCAGCGGCGCCTGGAAGCGCAAATATATTGATCCCGTTGGCGGCGTTTGGACCCCCTTCGCCTTCACGCGCTTGGTCGGCAGCTATCTCAATTACGACCGCCAAGGATTGTTTCCGATTTACAATCAATTCGGGCAGCCGATTCCTAACGGGGCGCAAGGTCAGTTCTTAGATGGCGCAGACAATCGCTTCCGCGGCCAGGCGCTGCCAGGCATTGGCGCCGAATGGCGCTATCCGATCCTTGCCAGAAGCTTTATCGGCGACATCGTTTTCGAGCCTATCGCGCAGGTCGTCGCGCGACCCAATCAGACGTCGATCCCATCGCTCGTTAACATGGACGCGCAAAGCCTCGTTTTCGACGATTCGACCCTGTTCGAATGGAGCAAATTCTCAGGCTATGATCGGTTCGAGACAGGCACGCGCCTCAACTATGGCGGCCAAGCCACGATGTCGCTGCCGAATGGCGGCTTCATCAATGCAATGATCGGCCAATCGCGCCAGCTCGCCGGCGCCAACTCCTACGCACAGGCCGACGCCGCCAATGTCGGACTCGATTCAGGCCTGGGCTCGCGCGCGTCGGACATCGTCGGGCGATTCGCCTTTGCGCCTTCGTCCGTCTTCAGCCTCGTCGCCAAAGGCCGCTTCGACAAGGGCAGCTTGCAGGCGCGGCGTCTGGATTTATTCGCCACAATGAACCTGGATCCGATCAAGCTCCAACTTCAATATGCGAATTACGCTTCGCAGCCAGCCATCGGCTTCAATATGCGCCGGCAGGGCCTCTGGGCCTCCGGGCAATATAATATTACGAACAACTACTTTTTGACTGGCAATGTCTTGTTCGACATGAGCCGCTATCTTTACAATTCCTTGACGAATCCGACGATGGTTCCATTCACGACGACGCTGACCGGCGCCAATGTCACCGGCTCGGCGCCGGTGTTTTCGGTGGCCCAGCTTGGCGCCGGCATCGGCTACCACGACGAATGCGCCACCCTGTCGATCAATTATCAGCAAATCTACCAGCCGCAGGCCTCCACGGGACTACCCGCCCGCAATCAGACGGTGATGGTTACGCTCGAGCTGCGCACCTTGGGCCAAGCGCGGTTCAACTCCGGCCTCGGCTATATGCAGGTGAACGACGGCGTGAAGGCCCCCGCGACGCACTGAACTACTCTAGTTAATAGACTATCCTCGCGTCAGGGGGACGCCCGCCGCCCCCCGTGCTAAAAGCGCCGCAATGCGCGCCCCCGCAGGACGCGCCCCGGCCGCCAAGCGCGGATACGCCCGACACACACGCGCTGTCGCGCAAAGGAGACTGCAATGAGGTTTTTTGTCCCGCTCGCCGCCGGCGCGCTTCTCGCCATCGGGCCGACCACGCCGCTTCTCGCGCAGACATTTTCAGGCGAGCAGAAGGTCGAGATCGAGAAAGTCGTGCATGACTATCTCATTACCAATCCGGAAGTGATCAAAGACGCGATCGACGAACTTGGAAAGCGCGAAAAGGTCGCCGAGGCCGCTACGCGCGAAAAGGCCGTCAGCCAGCATGGCGACAAGATTGTCAACTCGCCCAACCAGGCGGTCGTGGGAAATCCCAATGGCGACGTAACGCTGGTCGAATTCTTCGATTACAATTGCGGCTACTGCAAGCAGTCCCTCAATTCCATCGCCAAGCTGATCGAGGCGGACCCCAAGCTTCGCGTGGTGCTTAAGGATTTCCCTGTCCTGGGGCCGGACTCGGTGGAGGCGGCCCGGGTCGCGACCGCCGCGCGGATGCAACTCGACAGCCAGAAATTCTGGGACTTTCATCGTAAGCTGCTTTCGACGCGCGGCCACATCGGCAAGCAACAGGCGCTGGCGGCGGCGCGGGAGGTCGGCGCCGACATGCCGCGCATCGAGAAGGACATGTCGAGCGCGGAGACGAAGGCCGCGTTGAAGGAAGTGGCTATGCTGGCCGATCAACTGCGATTTGACGGAACGCCGGCCTGGGTAATCGGGAAGGAGGCGATCATCGGCGGCCTGCCCTACGCCCAACTGAAAGCCAAAGTCGAGAACATGCGCAAATGCGGCAAGACCGTTTGCTAACCCGGAGGCGGGCTTCCTTTACGGCGGCAATGAGGCTAAGAGAGACGGCCTGCCGGCCTTGAGATTTTCGGGAACGTTTCGGAAGCGCTATGTCAGCCGTCCATGTTCTTAACGGTCCCAATCTCAATCTCCTCGGCCGGCGTGAGCCGACGATTTACGGAACGGCGACTCTCGACGACATCCGCGCAACGCTAGAACAGCGTTGCGCCGAACGGGGCGTCTCTCTCGTTTTTCGGCAGTCGAACCACGAAGGCGACCTCGTCGACTGGATCCAAGAGGCCGGCGACGCCGGCGCGCCGGTCATCCTGAATGCCGGCGCGCTGACGCACACGTCGATCGCGCTCTATGACGCCATCAAGGGCGCGGACGCTTTCGTCATCGAAGTGCATCTTTCGAATGTGCATGCGCGCGAAAGCTTTCGTAGCCACTCCTTCATCTCGCCCGCGGCGCGGGGCGTGATCGCTGGATTCGGCCCGCTGTCATATATTCTCGCCCTTGATGCTGTCTTTGAAAACGAACCGAGAAAGAACTGAAACACTTATGGCGCGCAAAGCTCAACCGCCTCGCACCGCTCCCACCCGCAGGCCGGCGCCGGCAAGCGCGCCCGCCATCGATGCGGATCTGTTGCGCACGATCGCCGAGCTTGTCGCAGACAGCGATCTGACTGAATTCGAGGTGGAGAAAGGCGATCTGCGCATCCGCGCGGCGCGCACGCCCGCCGCCGTCGCGAGCGTAGTCGCGCCGCCGCCGCCAATCCACCATGCGCCGGCGGTTCCGCTGCCGCCGAAGCCGGCGATTTCTGCCGCGCCGGCCCCGGCGGAGCCCGTCGCCGAATTCGTCGACGCGGTGAAATCGCCGATGGTCGGCACCGCCTATCTGCGACCGAATCCGGATTCTAAGCCTTTCGTCGAGATCGGCTCGCGCGTTTCAACCGGCGACAAGCTCTTGCTGATCGAGGCGATGAAGACCTTCAATGACATCGTCGCCACGAAGTCGGGCGTCGTGACGGCGATATTGGTCGAAGACGGCCAGCCGGTCGAATATGGCGAACCTCTCCTGGTGATCGAGTAGGCGAGGGATGTTCGATAAAATCCTCATCGCCAACCGCGGCGAAATTGCTCTGCGCATCCTGAGGGCGGCCAAGGAATTAGGGGTTGCGACGGTCGCCGTTCATTCGACCGCCGACGCCGACGCCATGCATGTCAAGCTCGCCGACGAGTCGGTCTGCATCGGACCGGCGGCGGCGCGCGATTCCTATCTCAATATCCCTGCCCTGCTCTCCGCCTGCGAAATTACCGGCGCTGACGCCGTGCATCCGGGCTACGGCTTTCTTTCAGAGAACGCCCGCTTCGCGGAAATTCTCGAAGAGCACAACATCACCTTCATCGGACCGAAATCCGAGCACATCCGACTGATGGGCGACAAGATCGAGGCCAAGGCGACGGCGAAGAAGCTCGGCATCCCCTGCGTACCCGGATCAGACGGGCCAGTCCTGGGCGAGAAGGAAGCGATGAAGGTCGCCGAAAAAATCGGCTTCCCGGTTCTGGTGAAGGCGGCGTCCGGCGGCGGCGGCCGCGGCATGAAGGCGGCGCAGAACGCGCACGACCTTGCGATCGCCGTCGCCACCGCGCGCACCGAGGCCAAGGCCGCCTTCGGCGACGACACGGTTTACATCGAAAAGTTTCTCGACAAGCCCCGCCATATCGAGGTTCAAATCTTCGGCGACGGCAAGGGCCAGGCCGTACATCTTGGCGAACGCGACTGCTCGCTTCAGCGTCGTCACCAGAAGGTCTGGGAAGAAAGCCCTTCGCCTGCGCTCAATGACGCGCAGCGCATGGAGATCGGCGAAATCTGCGCGCGCGCCATGCGCGACATGCAATATGCCGGCGCCGGCACGATCGAGTTCCTTTATGAAAACGGCGAATTTTATTTCATCGAAATGAATACGCGCATTCAGGTCGAGCATCCGGTGACCGAGTCGATCACTGGCGTCGATCTCGTTTGCGAACAGATCAGAGTGGCGGCCGGCTCGCCGCTCTCCTTGCGCCAGGAAGACATCTGGTTCTACGGCCACGCCATCGAGTGCCGGGTAAACGCCGAACACCCCGTCAGCTTCCGGCCGTCGCCGGGGCGCATCGCCTATTATCATCCGCCGGGCGGCGTCGGCGTGCGCGTCGATTCGGCGGTCTATCAGGGCTATGTCATCCCGCCGAACTACGACTCGCTCATCGGCAAGCTGATCGTTCACGGGCGCAACCGAACCGAGGCGCTGATGCGCCTGCGTCGCGCGCTCGACGAATTCATTGTCGACGGCATCGACACCACGCTTCCGCTGTTTCGAACGCTGGTGCGCAACGCCGACGTTCAGAACGGAATTTATGACATTCATTGGCTGGAGCATTTCTTGGCGACGGGCGGCATCGAGACCGGCTTTTAAGGGCGAAGGATCAAGCCAGAGACTTCGCGTCCCGGAATTAGAGGCGAGGACGCCGTCGACCGGCGTGGCGCGCAGCTCAACTCCACGACCAAAAATTAATTCGACTTTTCGAAAGAAAGTCCGCGCGTCGGGGTGGCGCAGCCTTCTCGCGCCGCTATCCTTGAAGAGATGTCGCGCCTCAACGCTCCCTACGCGATCACCCCGCATCTTCTGCTTCGCGCCTATTCCATCGGACTTTTTCCGATGGCCGAAAGCGCCGAAGACGACCAGCTTTACTGGGTCGATCCGGAGCGGCGCGCCATTTTCCCGCTCGACGGTTTCGCCGTGTCGCGCTCCCTGGCCAAGACCGTAAGGTCAGATCGTTTCGAAGTGGCCGTCGATCGTGACTTCGACGCGGTGATCGACGCCTGCGCCGCGCCGGCATTCCGCCGCGAACGCACCTGGATCAACGCCGAAATCCGACGGCTTTACCGCGAGCTTTTCGATCTTGGCTACGCACATACCGTGGAGTGCCGCCGCGAAGGCCGTCTGGTCGGGGGATTATACGGCGTCGCTTTGGGAAGCGCCTTTTTCGGCGAAAGCATGTTTCATCTTGAGCGCGACACCTCGAAGGTCGCGCTCACCCATCTTGTCGCCCGGCTGAGAGCGGGCCACTTCCAATTGCTCGACACGCAGTTCATTACGCCGCATCTCGCCTCGCTCGGCGCGATCGAGATTTCGCGGGACGCGTATCACAGCACTCTCGAACAGGCGCTCGCGAC
Organism: Methylocystis sp.; assembly: GCF_050246715.1. NCBI lineage: Bacteria > Pseudomonadati > Pseudomonadota > Alphaproteobacteria > Hyphomicrobiales > Methylocystaceae > Methylocystis > Methylocystis sp. The sequence continues at coordinate 10,948 of NZ_JBFWVN010000040.1, read as the reverse complement.
GAAAGCCAACTTCTATGTCTGGCCGAAATCCACGCGCGTGACCGGGACGAGGGCCCTTGCCGCGCTGGCGAATTAGAAGGGCACGTTCGCCGGCGGCACTGGCGGCGCGGACTGTTCGCCGCCGCGTCGCCTCTTCTTTCGTCTCGGAGGGGGCTCCGCCGGAGGTTCCTCCGGCGGCGCCTCGCCGGCTTCGGGATCGATGGGCGCCGGCGCAACCTGATCGGCAGGTCCGATGGGCTGATTTTCCATCGGCGGCGGAGCCTCAGGCTCGACCCGGCGCGAGCGCCGCTTCTTGCCGGTTTCGGGCGGAGCGGTCGTTTCAGCCTCGGCGGCCGGAGCTGCGGGCGCAGGCGCTGTCACAGACTCGGCGGGCGGCGCCGTGGTCTCCTTGCCGCCCTTGCAGTCGACGAGCCAGACGTCATAGACGGGGTGCTCGACGCCATGGAGGCCAGGACTGGCGGCGAACATCCAGCCCGAGAAGATTCGCTTGGCCTCCTGCTTGGCGTCGGCCTTGGCGGCTTCCGGCTGCCGATCGGCGCCGCGCTCGGATTTGAGAAGAAGCTCGTCCACCTCGACGAAACTCGTCGTTTGCGGCGTCTCGGTCTGCGGCCTCGTGTTGCAGACGCGCGGCGTCACCTGAAGCGTTCCGAACTGCACGGTTTCATCGATGGCGACGTCGAAATTGATGATACGGCCGGTGGTCTTGTCGAGCCCGGCGAAAACCGCTGTCGGATGTCGGATCGGATCGGCCAAGGCGCCGCCCGCGAAAAACGCCCAGGCGCCGACGGCCGCTGACGCCAGGGACAGGGGCAATTTCATCCGATCACCGCATGATTCTCCGCGGGCCCGGACAGGGGGCGGGCGAACAGAACAGGCAACAAAGGCGTTTCCAAGGAGCGCGCCGCTTTAGCCTTCAGGCCGCCAAGCGGCGTAATCGCCGCCCGCGGGCGGACGCTCGCCCATCGCAAGCTGGGAGCCCGGCGGCCGATAGGCCTGCGGCGTTCCGGTCAGATTTGGCTGATACGGCAGCTCCCACGAGCGCGCCCGGTAGGTCTCCTCGGTCGGCGGCGTGTCCACGGTGTGATGCAGCCAGCCGTACCAGCCGGGCGGCGTGGCCGAGCCTTCGCAATAGCCCTTATAAATCACCCAGCGCCGTTCAATCCCGAGCGCCTTGTCGATTTTGCCGCCGCGCCGGCGGTAATAGACATTGCCGAATTCGTCTTCGCCGACCCGCTCGCCGTAAAGTAGCGTCCACAGGCCGGTGCTGAGCGTGGCGCGGTTCCACCAGGTGAAGAAGCGAATGATGTAGGACATGAATTTGGAGTCCTCGAATTTCGAGGACCCTTATTGCGTCTGCCGGCGTCAATGTCCAGCCTTCCGGCGGCCCGTCGAAATCGTCGCTCACGCTCGCGCTTGGCGGGGCCGGAAACGGAGCACAGCATGTCCGAAAAGCTTTCCACCCAATGCTGCGTCGTCGGCGGCGGTCCGGCCGGGCTGATGGCCGGATTTCTCCTCGCCGGGGCCGGCGTCGACGTGATCGTCCTCGAGAAACACGCCGATTTTCTGCGCGACTTCCGGGGCGACACCATTCACCCCTCGACCCTGCGGCTCATGGAAGAACTCGGGATGCTCGACGAATTCCTGAAGCTCCCGCACCATAGAGCCTATGAGCTTTCGGCCCAGATCGGCGAGCGTCGATACAAGGTCGCTGATTTCTCAAGCCTGCCGGGCAAATGCAATTTCATCGCCTTCATGCCGCAATGGGATTTTCTCGATTTCATCGCCGAACATGCGCGCGCCTTGCCGAACTTTCGGCTGTTGATGCGGACGGCGGCGGAAAACCTCTTGTTCGACGGCGACCGCGTCTGCGGCGTTTCAGCGACGGGGCCTGAACGAGAACAGAAAATCGAGGCTAAGCTCGTCATCGCCGCCGATGGGCGCGGTTCGCACATGCGCGACGACGCCAAGCTTCCCGTCGAGGATTTCGGCGCGCCGATGGATGTGCTGTGGTTCAAACTGCCGCGCAAGGAGACAGACCCCGACGAGAGCTTCGGCCGCCTCGCGCCCGGCCGCATGCTCGTGATGATCGATCGCGGCGCCTATTGGCAATGCGGCTGCGTCATTCCGAAAGGCGGCGCCGAGGAACTGCGCGAGAAAGGAATTGAGGCGTTTCGAGAGTCGATCGCGCGCCTGACGCCCTTCCTCGGCGACCGCGTCGAGACGCTCAAGGAATGGAGCGACGTGAACCTGCTGACCGTCCAGGTCAATCGCCTCAAGACCTGGAGCCGGCCGGGACTGCTCTGCATCGGCGACGCAGCGCACGCCATGTCGCCGGTCGGCGGCGTCGGGGTCAATCTCGCCATTCAGGACGCGGTCGCCGCCGCCAATCTACTCGCCGAGAAGCTGCGCAATAATGCGCTGAAGGACGACGACCTCGCCGCCGTCGAGCGGCGGCGGGCGTTTCCGACGCGGGTGACGCAAGCGATCCAACTCGCCGTTCAAAATCGCGTGGTGCGCAGCGTGCTCTCGGCCGAGAAGCCGTTGGAGCCGCCTCTGGCGCTGCGACTGTTCAACGCTGTTCCCCTGCTGCGCCGGTTTCCGGCGCAGCTCATCGGACTGGGCGTGCGGCCCGAGCACATCGAACTTAACCGCGACGCCAGTTCCGCCTGATCCCTCGGGCCCTGTCATTCCCGGCAGGCCGAAGGCCTGATCGGGAATCTAGAGCCGATCCAAGAATGCTGGTTTTGCTCTGGATTCCCGATCGCGCGCGTTGCGCGCGTCGAGAATGACATCCTAGCCGTTCCAACGAACGCCGTATGACGGCGAGATCACTCGGCGTCGCGAATGAAAGCGCCGAAGGCGCGCGGGCCGTCGCCGGTTTCGGCCTTGCCGACGACTTCGAGCGTCTGCGCGTCGAGCGCCCAAAGCTCGTTCGAGAACCAGTTGGCGACATAGACGCGCGCGCCGTCGCTACTCGCCGCAAGACCCTCCGGATATTCGCCGACCTTCAGAGTCTCCAGCGGCGCCAGTGTCTCGGCGTCAAAGACGCTGACGCTGTCGCCGTGCTGATTGGCGACGAAGATTCGGCCCTTGGCGAGCGCTACCGTGTAGGGCCGGCTGCCGGATTTGAGCGTCGCGACGACTTTGCGCGCGGCAAGATCGATGACGCTGACGTCATCCGACTCGACATTGGCGGAATAGGCGCGCTTTCCGGAAGCGTCGATCGTCACCCCGAAGGGATGTTTGCCGACCGGTACGGTCGCCACTCGTGCAAATGTCGCGGCGTCGATCACGGAAAGCGCATTGTCGTCGCGGTCGGCGACGACAATCGTTTGCGCGTCCGGCGCAACGGCGACGCCCGACGCCATCGCGCCGACGCCGACGCTGCGCTGGGCGCCGCTTGCGAGATCGATTTCGATAAGGCGCCGGCCGTAAAGATCGGCGACATAGACGCGCTTGCCGTCGGGACTCGCCGCGACGCCGAGCGGTCCGCCTTCGACCGGAATCCGCTTCTCGATCTTGCGCGTCGCGGCGTCGACAATGGTGAGAAACTTGCCTTCGGGACTGGTGACGAAGGCGCGGGCGCCATCGCGCGACACGGCGATTCCCGCCGGCTTGCCGCCGATCGGCAGCGTCGCGACGGTCTCCATTTTGGAAAGATCGACGATTGAAAGCGCATCGGCGCCTTGTGCGGTGACAAAGGCTTCCGCAGCGATGGCGGGGGAGGTGAGATTGGTGACGGAGAGAAACGCTCCCGCCGTCATGGCCGGGCTTGTCCCGGCCATCCACGCGAGCGCGAAGCCCTCGACCGCCATTTCTGCGAGGCGACGAGTCGTCTTGGCGTGGATGCCCGCGACAAGCGCGGGCATGACGGGGCGACGCCTCATCTCCCCTCAACCTTCGCCTTCAACGCCGCGAGATAGGCGCGCTGCAGCGCCGTCACCGCGGCGATAGCGACGTCGTCGTTCAGTTCCGGCGGCGGATCATTGTTGGGAAAGCCGCGATAGAAGCGCGCTTTCCACTCGACTTGCGTCGCGCCGTTCTCCGCTGGCCGCAGCGTGATCAGCGCGGTGTAGTTCGTCGCTGGCAGACGTTTCAGATCGTCGCCCTCGCGATGCAGGCCGAGCATCATCCGCTCGGCGTCGCGCTTGGTCAGCAGTTCATCGATGACGCCGCCGTCGGCCATGGTCAGCCTGCGCCGCGCCTTATCGGGAACATCGTCGCCAGAGGCTTCGACGCGGGCGACGCCGGGCAGCCAGTCAGCGTGAGCAAAATCGCTGACGACCGCCCATACTTTGTCGGGCGGCGCGTCGACGATTCCCGTCTCGATCACTTTAAGCGGCGAAGCGCCATGCGCCGCCCGCGCGGCGAGCGGCGCGCAGACTGTGAAGGCAGCCGCGCCGCCAAGAAACGCGCGGCGCGTCATGTCGCGTTCTACTGGCGCTTGGCGCATGGCGCGGCGCTTACTTGCCCTCCGCCTTGGATTTGAGCGCGGCGAGACCTGACGCGTAGACATTCGTCACCGCCATCACCGCCGCCTCATCGGAAAGCTCAGGCGGCGGATCATTGTTCATGAAGCCGCGATAAAAAGCGCCCTTCCATTCGACGACGCTCTTGCCGCCTTCGTCCTTCACCGAAATCGTCGACGAATAATTGTTGACCGGCAGCACTTTCACATCGACGGCGTCAATCTTGTAGCTCATCGACTTGCCCTCGGCGTCATATTTGGTGAGCGACTCGTCGATGACGCCGCCGCTCGTCAAAGTCAGCTTGCGCTTGGCGTCGACGGCATTACCGCCGGTTCCTTCCACCTTGGCGACGGCAGGATGCCAGCTCATATCCTGGAAATTGCCGATGATCTCCCAAACCTTCGCGGCGGGCGCGTCGATCTCGATTTTTTCAACGACCTTCTGGCGCGACGGGCCATGCGCAAAGGCCGGCCCGGCGAGCAGCTCGGCGGAAAGAAGCGACAGGGCCGCAACGGCAAAGGCGCGGCGCGCAAGCACAAACGTCATTAGTTTCTCCCGAGAAGCCTGACCTCGGCCGCCGGCATGGGGCGGCAGGGCGCACATAAGGACGCCTGAAGCGGCGGCGTCAAGCGCAGATGCGCCGAGTGTCACGAGAGCGTCGTATAGGCCGGCCATCTGCGCGCCATGCCCTATCTGCGCGCACTCGCCTTCGCTCTCACGCTGACGGGCGCTTTTGTCTTTCTCGTCCCAGTACAGGCATTGGCGCGCCGGCGCGGCTGGCCGATTCAGCATGCGATTCAGACGGGCTTCTGCCGCACGGTTTGCGCCGTCATCGGCGTGAAGGTCAAGGCGCGCGGCGCCCTGCCCTCGTCTGCGCCGCGCTTCGTCGTCGCGAACCATGTGTCATGGACCGACATTATCGCCCTCGCGAGCGTCTCGCCTTTCGTCTTCCTGGCGAAGAGCGAAGTCGCCCGCTGGCCCGTCCTCGGACTGCTGGCGCGGCTGCAAGGCACGATCTTCGTCGAACGCGGCGCGAGGCAGGATGTCGCGCGCGTCAATGACGCGCTCGCGGACGTTCTGCGCGCCGGCCACGACCTCGTCGTCTTTCCCGAAGGCACGTCGAGCGACGGCGCCGAGGTTTTGCCCTTCCGCTCTGCGCATTTCGCGCCGCTGGAATTGATGAACGCGCCCGGCGAAGCGCCGACGCTCGCGCCCGTCGCGATCGCCTATTCTGATGGCGCGAACCGGATCGATGTCGGATGGTACGGCGACATGACTTTTCTGCCGCATCTGTGGAGCCTGATGAAACAAGGCCGCGCGCAGTGTCACATTAGCTTCGGCGCAGCGATCGAGACGAGCGGCAAGGACCGCAAGGCGCTCGCCGCCGAGACGCGCGCGAGTGTGCAAATGCTGCTCAGTTCTCCAAGCGGACTCACAAAGAACCGGTCAGCGCCGGCTCCAACAGCTCACTTCGCGAGATAGGGAAGCAGATCGGTGTGGTGGCCGACCATTTTCCATTTGCCCTGCTCCAGCCGGTAGACATTCGTCGCCCTTAAGCGTACGCGCTCGGTCTTGTCCTTGGCGTTCGTATTTTCGCCCTGCTCGTAATTGCTGATGACGGCCAGGACGTCGCCGACCACGGCGTGCGTCTCGACAGGCTCCACATGGCCGCCGAGCTTTAAAGCGGCCTGTCGGTCCCAGTCCTTGGAAACATCCGCCCAGCCGATCTCAAACCGCCCGTTCGGGCCCATGTAGCTGATGTCGTCAGCATGCGACCAGACCTCGCGCATCGGCTCGACGTCGCCCACGAAAATCTTGTTCAGCGCTGCGTAGAAGGCCGTATTGGCGGCGGCCACATCAGCCGCGTCAGCCGCCTCGACGCCGCGCGACGAAATTACGCCCGCCGCCGCAATCGCCATCAAGATTACGAAGGAGCGAGATTTCATCATCGGAATCCCCGTTAGGCATGGATCGAGCGGAGAGGCTTGTATCACGGATCGATCTGAGACTGCGGCGGTTTCGATCTCACGGCGTCGGCCAAATGACTCCCCTTGCCGAATCTCTCGGAATGGCCGACGCTGCGCGCCAGCCATCTGGAATTTTCCCCGAAATCCACTAAATTTTCCACATATTGTCGATTTTTTAATACCCGACACAATATCTTGTTGACGCAGGCGGAAGACTCGCACAGCTTAGGAGCTGCGATGACGCGGCGAAGAACGCTCCTCCAGACGTTCCAGCGCAGCAAGCGCGAGCGAGGCGTCAGCGCGCTTTCTAGTTATCTGCGTGTTCCTGTCCCGGCGGCGGTCCTGAGCGTCGCAATGGGGCGCACGCGTCCTGCGTATTGCAATTATCTGACGGCGTCGCGGGCCGGCGAACGGCTGCGCGTGGGCGGACGCCTGCGCCTTGAGGGGATGGAACCATGAAAATTGAGCGGCGCTACACCAAGTCTGGCGAATCTCCATACGCGAACGTCGCCTTCCGCACGACGAAGAGCGAAATCCGCAATCCCGACGGCTCCATCGTCTTCTCCCTCGACAATATCGAAGTTCCGAACCAATGGAGCCAGGTTGCGGCCGACGTTCTGGCGCAGAAATATTTCCGTAAGGCCGGCGTGCCGGCGCGCCTCAAGCGCGTCGAGGAGAACGCCGTCCCCTCCTTCCTGTGGCGCTCGGTCGCCGATACGGAGGCGCTCGCAGACCTTCCCAAGGATCAGCGCCACGTCTCCGAAATCTCAGCGAAGCAAGTCTTCGACCGTCTTGCCGGCGCCTGGGCCTATTGGGGCTGGAAGGGCGGCTATTTCGACACGGAGGATGACGCCCAGGCGTTCAGCGACGAGCTTCGCTACATGCTCGCCATGCAGATGGCGGCGCCCAATTCCCCGCAATGGTTCAACACCGGCCTGCACTGGGCCTACGGCGTCGACGGTCCGAGCCAGGGCCACTTCTATGTCGACTACGCCAACGGCAAGATGGTGAAGTCGAAATCGGCCTATGAGCATCCGCAGCCGCACGCCTGTTTCATCCAGTCGATCGCCGACGATCTCGTCAATGACGGCGGCATCATGGATCTCTGGGTGCGCGAGGCGCGGCTCTTTAAATATGGCTCAGGCACCGGCACCAATTTCTCGAAGCTGCGCGGCGAGAAGGAAAAGCTTTCGGGCGGCGGCTCCTCTTCGGGGCTGATGTCCTTCCTCAAGATCGGCGACCGCGCCGCAGGCGCGATCAAATCCGGCGGCACGACGCGGCGCGCCGCGAAAATGGTCGTCGTCGACATCGATCATCCGGACGTCGAGCAATTCATCGACTGGAAGGTGAAGGAAGAAGAGAAGGTCGCCTCGCTCGTCACCGGATCGAAGATCGTCAAGAAGCATTTGAAGGCGATCATGCGCGCCTGCGTGAATTGCGAAGGGCCCGGCGACGATTGCTTCAACCCCGAGATCAATCCGGCGCTGAAACGCGAGATCAAGCTCGCGCGCAGAAATGACGTGCCGGACAATTACATCAAGCGCGTCATCCAGTTCGCCAGGCAGGGCTACAAGGACATTAGGTTCGACACCTATGACACGGACTGGGACAGCGAAGCCTATCTCACCGTCTCCGGCCAGAACTCGAACAATTCCGTGCGCGTCACCGACGAATTCCTGCACGCGGTCGAGAAGGACGGCGACTGGTCACTCATCAAGCGCCTCGACGGCAAGGTCTCGAAGACGCTGAAGGCGCGCGAATTGTGGGAGAAGATCGGCTACGCCGCCTGGGCTTCCGCCGATCCCGGCATTCAGTTCCATACGACGATCAACGACTGGCATACCTGCCCCGCTGGCGGTCCCATCCGTGCGTCGAATCCGTGTTCGGAATATATGTTCCTCGACGACACGGCCTGTAATCTCGCGTCGCTGAACCTGTTGCAGTTCCGCGATCCCGAGACCAAGCGCATCGATGTCGACTCTTACGAGCACGCCGTGCGGTTGTGGACCATCGTGCTCGAAATCTCCGTGCTGATGGCGCAGTTTCCGTCAAAGGAGATCGCGCAGCTTTCCTACGACTATCGCACGCTGGGTCTTGGCTTCGCCAATGTCGGCGGTCTCTTGATGTCGTCGGGCGTCGCCTATGACAGCGAGGCGGGCCGCGCCATCGCCGGCGCGCTGTCGGCGATCATGACCGGCGTTTGCTATGCGACGTCCGCCGAAATCGCCAAGGAGCGCGGACCCTTCGTGCGCTTCATGGAGAATCGCGAGGCGATGCTGCGGGTGATCCGCAATCATCGCCGCGCCGCCCATGGCGAACGCGCCGGCTATGAAAAGCTCGCGATTGCGCCCGTGCCGCTCGACAAAGCCGCCTGTCCCGATCAGCTCTTGATCGAGCGCGCCGGCGCCGCCTGGGACAAAGCGCTCGCGCAAGGCGAACTCTACGGCTATCGCAATGCGCAGGTCACCGTCGTCGCGCCGACCGGCACGATCGGCCTCGTGATGGATTGCGACACGACCGGCATCGAGCCCGATTTCGCGCTGGTGAAATTCAAGAAGCTCGCCGGCGGCGGTTATCTGAAGATCGTCAACCGCGCCGTGCCGGAAGGGCTTCGCGCGCTTGGCTATCGCGAGAGCGAAATCGCCGAGATCGAGGCTTACGCCGTCGGCCACGCGTCACTCTCCAACGCGCCCGCGATCAACACCGCAAGTCTGCGCGCACGCGGCTTCACCGACGAGAAGATCGCCGCGGTCGAAGCGGCGCTGCCTTCCGCCTTCGACATCAAATTCGTCTTCAACAAATGGACGCTCGGGCCCGACTTCCTCACCGAGACTTTGAAAGTTCCGGCGGCCTCCCTCGACGACAAGAACTTCGATCTTCTCTCCCATCTCGGCTTCGCCAAATCCGAGATCGAAGCGGCGAATATTCATGTCTGCGGCGCGATGACTCTCGAAGGCGCGCCGCACTTAAAGCGCGAACATTATCCTGTGTTCGACTGCGCCAATCCCTGCGGGCGCACTGGCAAGCGTTATCTTTCGGTCGAGTCGCATATCCGGATGATGGCGGCGGCGCAGCCCTTCATCTCGGGCGCGATCAGCAAGACCATCAACATGCCGAATGACGCGTCGATCGAGGATTGCGAACAGGCCTATCTTCTGTCCTGGCGCCTCGGGCTCAAAGCCAATGCGCTTTATCGCGACGGCTCCAAGCTTTCGCAGCCGCTCTCCGCGCAGCTCATCGCCGGCGACGACGACATCGACGCGATGGACGCGATCGAGGAAGTCGTGACCGCGACGATGCCGGCGCGCGCCGCAGCGATCGCCGAGCGCATCGTCGAACGCGTCGTGCATCAGGTGATCCGCGAACGCGAGAAGCTGCCCGACCGGCGCAAGGGCTATACGCAGAAGGCGGCGGTCGGCGGCCACAAGGTTTATCTGCGCACCGGCGAATATGCCGACGGACGCCTGGGCGAAATCTTCATCGACATGCATAAGGAGGGCGCGGCCTTCCGTTCGTTGATGAATAATTTCGCCATCGCGATTTCGCTCGGCCTGCAATATGGCGTGCCGCTCGAGGAATATGTCGACGCCTTCACCTTCACCCGCTTTGAACCGGCGGGACCGGTGCAGGGCAATGACGCGATCAAGAACGCCACGTCGATCCTCGACTATGTGTTCCGCGAGCTTGCCGTCTCCTATCTCGGCCGCAACGATCTCGCCCATGTCTCGCCCGACGACATCGGCCATGACGTGCTCGGCAAGGGTCAGCATGAAGGCAAGGCGCCGGAGACGAATTCCGTCGTCTCGCGCGGTCTGCTGCGCTCCAAGACCGACCGGCTGATGGTGGTGCAGGGCGGCGGCGCGACGGCGTTGAGATCGGAACCGACGCCGGAGGCCGTGCGCGAGGCGGCGGCGCTGTCGTCGCTCGGCTGGACCGAGCCGACGAAGACAGTGCATGGCGTCGCCGAGAAACGCGCCGAAGCGCGCATGAAGGGCTATGTCGGCGAAGCCTGCCCTGAGTGCGCGAATTTTACTTTGGTGCGCAACGGGACGTGTTTGAAGTGCGAGACGTGTGGCAGCACGACGGGGTGCAGTTGAGCCATTTTTAATAATGACTTCGTCTCATGGCTGGCCACGTGCCAGCCATGATCTTTTATTCACCCGACACTCCAAGGTCGTCGAATGTTTCGCAGTAAGACTGTCTTCGTCTTGGGAGCCGGACCAAGCAAAGAGGTTAACTTTCCACTAGGCGAGGAACTAAAGCAGGATATCTTAAAAAAATTGTCGGTCGAATCCGAGGATGGCTGGAGCCAATCTACAGGCGACCGCAAAATAGTTGAAGCGTTTCACAGGCACGCCAGAGATTCAAACGGAGCAGCGAACATTAATTCGTCGCCCGTGAAGAACGCGATTTAAGCGGCGATTAGTCGGCGATTTGAGGCGTTGGCGTCGTCGAGGACGCTCAGGAACAAGGCCCACAGAAGCGCCAGCCATGCGAGCAGGCGGCGGAAGT